>CAZSZT010000343.1:1612-2704 GCA_964611175.1 uncultured Bacteriovoracaceae bacterium | reverse complement strand
AAAGACGTTTAATTTCTCGACTAAAAATCCTTGGCATGAACCGGCATGGAAAGAACTTACGAAAGCCTACATCCTAGAGACTAAGAAATTCCTTTTATATGGAGCTCAATTTTGCGATTCCTTACCCTATTCCGCTTTCCGACTCAAATGGGCCTCCGCGATGCCCTTACAAATTGGGTTAGAAACCCTAAGAAAAATGGAGAAAGCGCCTTCCTGGACACCTCCAATCAAGATTTCAAGAAACGACGTAAAAAAGCTGGCCGTCAAAACTTTCTTTGATATTTTAATCTCTCGAAAGTGGAGCGTACGGATATAGGATGAAAATATATACAAAAACGGGCGACGCGGGATCAACAGGGCTTTTTGCCGGCGGGCGTGTCTCTAAGGCGTCTTCGGTGATTGAGGCATACGGATCGGTAGACGAAGCCAATGCGAGTATTGGCTTTGCCGGCGCTGCATGCACGGATACAGAAATTAAAAAGGAACTCCTTCAAATTCAACATGACCTTCACCAAATTTGTGCGGATCTCGCCACCCCTCTGGAAGCTGAATCGAAAGTTGAGAGGATAGAAAAAAATCGTGGGGAGAGACTCGAAGTGCTCATTGATCGGTGGGAAAAAGAATTAACTCCCCTGACCCAGTTTATTTTAGCTGGCGGAACTGAACTTTCTGCTCGCCTTCATTTAGCACGAACGATTTGTCGTCGAGCGGAGAGAGAAGTCGTCCGGCATTCGTTGGACAGTAAAATCAATTCTGAAGTGATCATTTACCTTAACCGCCTATCCGATCTCTTGTTCGTTGCGGCTCGCCTTGCGAATAAACGTCTTGGAACTTCCGATATTCTTTGGGAAAGGGGTTAGGGAAGCGGTAACGCCTAACCAAACAAATTGCGGGTTTTGGGTTTTTCTGCGCGCATCAAAGATTCTGGTTTTATGAAAGCCGATTCGATTTCGGGAAGACTTTCTAATCCTTGTTTCTCCAGTAATTTAATAAATTCAATCATGACTTGAGCGGTGTAGCGACTGTCATCGAGAGATCGGTGGCGATCACCGGAGCGAGGAATGCCCAGGCGAGCCATGATCGAATCCAAAT
>CAZSZT010000343.1:0-1602 GCA_964611175.1 uncultured Bacteriovoracaceae bacterium | reverse complement strand
GGGGAATAAAATTTTGGAGATTCCAATTGTATCAATCACCACATTTTGCTTCGTAGGAATTTGACATTTCTTATAAGCACGAACCATAAAACTCATGTCGAATTTTGCATTTTGGGCGACGAGGATTCTGGAACCAATGAATTCACAAAAATCATGGATGACTTCTTCCAATTTGGGAGCACTCGCCACATCGGCATCCCGAATGCCGTTGACGGCGGAAGACGCTGGTGGAATGGGTCGGCGGGGGTTAACGAGTGTTTGGAAGTGCGTCGCCTCAATTTCATTGTTGGAGATTCGCACCGCTCCAATTTCAATAATTTCATCTCCTGATTCGGCGTAAAGGCCGGTCGTTTCCAAGTCAAAAACGACGTACTCGAGTGTCCTTAAAATGAGTGATTTCATCCTAATAATATCCCAAAAACAAATACTCTGGACCGATTTAGGTGGTTTGACTAGCGTAAAGAACGATCAATCATGAGTTGCCGAAAAGATTTATGAACACCTAGCTTATATGATTTTTAAGTTTAAAACGAATGTCTGATTTTTTCAATAACATAGGTTTCTTTTGGCATTCTTTGATTAATCCGGGCGAAGCCTTTTATTTTTGGGCGATTGGAATTTGTTTTTTTCTCTCCATGTTTTTTGCATTGGTTGAGACAACGTTAACGTCTTTGTCGATTGTTCAAACTGAAAAATTAGCCTCTCAAAAGGGATTTTTTAAAGGATCCCTTAAGCATTGGCTTAATCATCCCAATCGATTGTTAGCCACCATCATGGTGGCCGATACTTTGACGGATACGTCGACGGCAACTCTAACGGCCACGTTTATGACGACCTATTACCCGGGAGTTCATATTGCCATCGTCACGGGGGTTCTTTCTTTTATTATTCTGATCTTCGGTCGCATTGCCCCCAAAATGATCGCGAGAAATTATACCGAATTTCTTGCCCCGGTTACATGCCGGCTTCTTGTTGAGATCGATCGGTTTTTTTATCCCGTCACTTACGTCATCACGACGGGGCTTTCTTTTTTATTAAAAGTTGTTGGTATTAGTCCCACGCGAGATCAAACCATTCGCTCCGGAGATATCGAATATATGGTTCTCCTGGCCGGACGAGAGGGTTCGATTGAACGAGATAAAACGAAAATTTTATCTTCGGTCTTTCAATTTAGTAAGCGACGAGTGAAGGATATCATGGTTCCTCGGGACAAAATCGTAGCCATTCCTATCGATGCAAGTTTGGGAGATCTTTTAGATCTCGTTCGACAGGAAAATCATTCGCGATATCCCGTCTATAATGAAAGCCTCGATCGAATTGTGGGCTTTGTTCATGTCCGGGATTTGTTCGGCATTTTGAAAAGCTACGGATTCGCCGAAGGCCAGCGTATCCCGGTAGAAAATTTTTCAATCCGCACCTGCTTGCGAAGGGCCTTTTTTATTTCGGAACAGTCCATGATTTCTCGAGTTCTTAACGAGATGAAAACCAATCGAATTCATTTGGCCATCGTGAAAGATGAATGGGGAAATGTCGTCGGTTTAGTGACTTTAGAAGATATTTTGGAAGAGGTCTTTGGGGAAATCGAAGACGAACATGATGAAC
>CAZSZT010000342.1:0-2712 GCA_964611175.1 uncultured Bacteriovoracaceae bacterium | reverse complement strand
GATCTAAGTTCTTCGCATTTTCTCACTTTCGACATTTTAAATTCAAAAGTTCGCAAAATAAACAATTTTGCGAACTAACCTCCCCAATTTTTTACATATAAAATCATACAATTTACTCCGTCACCCAAAAATGGGTGGATGAGGTGATAATATTGTATCAGAATAGTGGAGTATGGGAATAAATTTAAGAAGTTTTGATAATTTGAATTCGGACAAGAAAGTCTATGCCCTTTCGATGTGGCAGGGGGGAGTGTCTGTTTCTCAAATTTCTCGAGATTTGGGATGCACTCGTCAGACCGTCTATCATTGGGTGAAAAAATCTCACGAACATTTTTCAAAACCTAAATCCAGAAATCGATTTAAAATCGATGGCCAAACGAAAAATCGAGTCATCGAAGTTTTCATTTTAGAAAAACGGCCAAGTATGAAACGGCTTAGCAAGCGGCTTTCAGAGCTTTTTCGTATTCAACTTAGCCCGTCTCAACTTCGGCGATATCTCATTCGATGGAATCTTTATGACTTCAGACCGAGCGTCCTTTTCGATACTATTCTAAGAGAGAAAAATTTCTCGAAAGCTCTCTAAGAAATTTCTTTCTTAAATTTTTCATCGGTGTAAAACGGCCCACAATTTTTTGAGCATTTTTAATACCCATTGTCTTCAGATCCTCCCATCGCAATAGCGGATTCTCACGAATGAGGCGTTGCACTTTTCGCTCATAGAGCAAAGCCGCTTGTTTAGAGGCCCTAAATGTGCGATCAAGTTCAAACGTGGGACGCCGTTTGAGTTTCTTTCGCCTCTGTAGCCATTGAACGCCTTCCCTGGATCTTAAAAATTCTTCGACCGTTTTGTCGCCAAATGCTTTCCATAAATTCATTTGCTGACGGAGCATTCGATAAAATCGAGGATCATCCGGGAATCGATTCATCCATTCCTGTAGGACAGATTTTTCGGAATGACTCTCAAAGTCGCTTTCTAAGCAGCTTCCATGCACTTCACTTGCCATCAGTACTCTCTGATGAGCCTCGGATGTAAACTCAGGAGTCGCTTCGAAACTCTGACATTTCTTCTTAAGAAGCGATCGGTTTCGAAAATAATGGGATCGTAGTTTCCGCGAATGGGTGTGGATATACAACCCGAGCTTGTATAATGTGTCATACATATTAGAATATTATAATATTCTATAAATGATTTAAATAGGTTCTTAAATTGGCCCCTTATTAGGGGAGGCCGATCGGCCCGGTGACGGAGTAAAATGGTAAGTATAAAATGTAAAAATTGTGATGATAGAGCGTTCGTTAACCCAGTTGGGTTAGGCTCGTTCTTGAGTAAAAACAGAGGAATGAAGTAGGGTGCTTCCTATGGATAGAAACCTAGCCTTGGAGAGTGTTCGAGTTACGGAAGCTGCCGCCATTGCGTCGGCACGAACAGTCGGATTAGGAGATGAAAAGCTTTCCGATTCGGCGGCCGTTGAAGCGATGAGAGCAGCCTTTAATCGTATCGAAATGAAGGCAACTGTTGTCATCGGAGAGGGGGAGCGCGATGAAGCTCCGATGCTTTATATTGGTGAGACAGTGGGTACGGGTAAAGGTCCGGAAATCGAGATTGCTATCGACCCACTGGAGGGTACCACCATCTGCGCCAATGGCCTTCCAAATTCGATTTCAGTGGCCGCCTTAGCGGGTCCAGGGGGCTTTCTTCACGCGCCCGATGTTTATATGAGGAAAATCGCCGTTGGCCCCGACGCGGCCGGGAAAATTGATTTAACAAGATCTTCAACCTGGAATCTGGAACAAATCGCCAAGGCCAAAGGACGAAAGTTATCTGAAATTACCGTCGTTATTCTGAACCGCCCACGTCACGAAAATCTTATCAGGGAGGTGAGAGACTTAGGCTGTCGTATACGTCTCATTCAAGATGGAGATGTCTCGGCAGCGATTGCGGTTTGCGAACCTCAATCGGGAATCGACGTACTGATGGGCACCGGTGGAGCTCCCGAAGGCGTGATTGCTGCGGCAGCTCTTCGATGTATGGACGGTGATTTTCAAGGTCAGCTTCTTTTCCGAAATGACGACGAGCGGGATCGTGCAAAAAAAATGGGGATTAAAGATTTCGATCGAATCTATAAAATTGCCGACCTTGCGAAAGGAGACTTGATGTTTTCAGCAACCGGTGTCACGACTGGTACGTTTCTTCAAGGTGTCAATTTTGTTGCTAACGGATGCATTACTCATTCGGTCGTCATGCGCTCCACGACGGGTACCATTCGGTATTTAACCGCGAGACATCGTTTCGATATCAAGCCCGAAATAGGGGGACGTCCTCAAAACTCTTGAAATCAGTCTTCCACGATCACTCGAATACGCATACTTACTCAGATTGGCTCGTACCTTATACGTTGAATGTTGGGATGGACAATCTCGAAGAGTTTTATATTGGAGGTCTTCCCGATCTGTCTTCCCTTATCGATCGGAATTTGAATCCGCCGCAGGTTAAGGTTCTCGAGTTTAAGCAATTCATCTCGCATCGTCTAACCTCCTTCGGAAAGCAGCTTCGCGATCTGGTAAAAGGTAAAGTTTTTCTCGATCTTGGATGTGGCAACCCTCAAAAATCGTTGGTGCCTCGATTATTTGCGCAACTCTTGGAAGCCCGAGAATATCAAGGAATTGATCTTCATCTTTTCAAGGAAAAAAGGGTGGGGGAGTTTCCGGAGT
>CAZSZT010000341.1:0-2715 GCA_964611175.1 uncultured Bacteriovoracaceae bacterium | reverse complement strand
TGATGCCCATCTTACTAAAAGACATCAGTCCAAAGAAAATGAGAGAAAACATCAAAACCCATGCAAAGACGGGACGCTTGATAGAAAAATCGGATAGCGTCACGGTATCCTTCCAAAAAGCAAGTTAAGTTTTATCCATAAATGCTGTTGCTCGATCCGTTGCTGATCTAAAAGACTTTTGGAGTCGATATAGGACTCTAAAGACCTTAAAACATCCAGAGCTGATACAAGATTGAGGGTCGCGTCTTTCTTTTGAAACTCATACGACTTTTGAGAGAGCCTAACGGCCTCTTCAATTCGCTCAAGATTCTCTTTTTGTTTAAGAAAGGCATTTTTAATAGATTCAAACTCAGAAATGAGTTTCGTTTTGAAATCCCGATATTCAATTTCAAGACGTTGAAGTTCTAAATCTCGAATCGAAGATAGGGCTCTTGTTTGAAATCCACTAAAAAATTCCCAAGTGGCCGTCAGCGATACTCCCCAGTCAGACGCCGAACCAGATCCAGAGCGATGAAGAAAATAATCGCCGGTGGTGTCCACGCGCGGAAGATAATCTGCCTGGGCAAGTCGCTTTAAGTTTCGAGCCTGTTGAATTTGAGATTCATAAAACCGAAGATTTGGATTTTGTGATAAAAGTTCCGCCTTCGAAAGTGCGTTTATATCAAAGGCAAAACTCACGTGCTCGGGACTTGGGGATTGATCGAGCCCCAAAAGCCATTGAAGCTCACGCTCGGCTTGATCGAGTTGAATTTGCACTTGAAGGCTTTCCGCCGAAGACAGAGCGAGTTGACTTCGAGTGGAAGCCAAATCACTTTGTTTAGACTGCCCAATACGAGCCCGCTCCTCATAATAACGAACTTGGCTCGAAAGAATTTTCGTTTTATCTTCTAAATTCGAAAGCCGTTGTTTTAAAAGGAGCAGTTGGAAAAAAGAATGCGCGACCCTTTCATAAAGATCGAGTTCCGCCTGACGCAACTTCCAAGTTTGAGACTCCTGCTTTGACGCCGCCGCTTTCCAGGCAAAAAACTCACCCCCACCCTGAAAAAGGGGCTGCTCAAAACTAAGTTTACTTGAGTGTTGAAAAACATCCGTCAGCCGATTATTCGAAAGCCGCTCTTCTTCCCAGACTCCCGTTGCCGTTGCGCTTAACCGCGGCAGCAGATTTCCGATCGCGATTCGCTTCTCCTGACCCGCACGGTCTCGATCGAGATGGCTGATTCGAATATCTCCCCGCTCCGATAAGGCTCGCGTATAAGCTTCCGAAAGCGTGAGGCCACCCATTTTGTTCCCAGACGTCATGACGGCAGTAAAGAATAAGCCTCGTAAAGCAAGTAACCACACGGCTAGGTATTTCATCGATAATAGCGAAAAAAATCAAACGAATCCGAACCATTAAGGATACGCTTGCCATAGAGGGAAATAGTCTATCCCTTCATCGCAGGTTCCATCAGCCTCCGATAAAAACCTTGAAAACCCCTCCTCCCTGCACTAGAAGATGGCGTAATGTTGGGGCGATCTGTTTCTTACAAACTTATTCTTCTTGGAATGTGGGGCCTTGCTTTCGGACTGTTGAGCTTCCCGGTATTGGCTGGGCCTATTCGCTCTGAAACTTTGGATCGACTCGATGCTATTGTGCGTAATGCCGATAGTGCGGTCGAGTTTTTATCCGACCCGACACTTTTAGACCGTTATTATGAAGTCGCTTCCACCTATTATGGGGTAAGTCGATTTCCTCGAGAAATGTTTGACAGAATCACTCAACAAGCTCTCGAAGCAATTGAGCTGTCGCCTCTATTAGGTCAGCGTCTTTGGGAAACGAACGGACTTGGCCCCCAAATGAGCATCGACAGCTCGATGAGTTTGCCGTTCGCTGTGAACAAGAGCACTTTTGAAGGTTTTTTAGGTAAATGGACTCTTGCTTTGATGGAAAAAGCTCAAGCTTTTGTAAAACTCAAGGGATCTTCAAATCAAAGAAAGTTAGCTTTTGATATTGTTCAACAAATTGATGAACAAATAGATGCCTTCGAAGACACTCGACCCACTCGAAGAGCTAGACAAAGTTTCTTTAAAAAATTAACAGGCTCTGAAGATCTGCATGCCGTTTGTGCCTATGTTCTTCTAGCCAACTTAGCGAAATGGTTTAACGATTTTCCTGATATCGATCGAAGTATTATTTTAGCTAAACTCTTGGAACTTAAACATACGCCCTCTAAAGCTTTTGAGTTCCTGGAACTGACCTATCTTCCTCCTGCCCTGGCAGGAACTTTAAAAGGGCTTCTTCCTTCGATGACAGAATTTCTTTCGTGGGAAACGGGAGAGCAAAAAGCTGTTACCCGTTCTCAGATTCAAGATGAAGACAAACAAATTGAAGTTGGCAATATACATGGGGATGGCGTTCATTTCATCCCATTACCTCGACGAATTCATGGAATTTGGAGAGGCTTACCCCTGAACGAATGCCTCGCCGGAGCCAGAGGCCAGGGTGTGACACCACAACGCTGGGCCACGGTGGCGATCAAAAATTCCTGGGCGCATATCGTTGAAATTAACAACGCCTTTCAAGGCTTTCTTCAAAACATTCCTTTCGAAATCAATGGAGAAACCTATGCGGCTCTCGATGTAGGCGCCTGGCCGATGAATACACCGATTCTTTCATGGAACAATCGAAGCTCAGAACTTTTTATCAACACCGTCTTTGAACATTTCGTACGCCGA
>CAZSZT010000340.1:0-2719 GCA_964611175.1 uncultured Bacteriovoracaceae bacterium | reverse complement strand
AAGCGGCAGGCGATTTTTGCGGCATTAGGTTTGGGAGGATTGATCAGCCTTATTCTCTTATTTCAATATCCCCGATTTTTATCACGCCATTTGACCGCCGCTTTGATGCATACCTTTGGAAAATCAGGAATTCTTGAACACGTTGATGAGGCGAATTGGATTTTTATGTCTTTCGATCATTTTAATAATAGTTTCGCGCACGCCAATTTCGGATTTTTGGTTTATTTTTTGCCGATTCTTCTGGGACTTCCATGGTTTTGGAAATATTTAGATCCCACTTGGAAGGCCTTTTTTGTATCGATCGTCGTCATGGTGGTTCCGGGGGTCACTCAAAAGAGATTTAGCCAACTTTTAATCGGCCTTTATCTGATTTTTTTAGTTTGGGTTCTTTCCCATATCATGAAATGGATGGATCAGGTTCAATTACGTCTTAAGCCCTTGATTGTTCTTGCTTCGATTTGCTTTATGATTTTTCCGTTGATTCGATACGGCGTCGTTCCAAACGGTGGTCCCCGTGATATTGTCGATCTTGGGTCAACCAAGCTTTTTGTGCGTGAAGCTAAAATCGATCCCGAAGAATCCTGGTCTAGGCTTTCGTTGAAAACGCCACCGGCGGAGGGCATTTGGGCGAATCCGAATATGGGGCATTTGCTTTCGTATGTTACGGGCCTTGGAACGGTTACCAATTCTTACTATCATCGAAAAAGTTTTAATCTGGACTACAAACTTCGATTGCTTAAAACGGATGAGGAGTTGGTTAAAGCTTTACGAGAGAATAAGATTCGTTATGTCTTTCTCGCGGATGATTTTCGGTACTTCAAGATTTTACAAAAATTACACAAAGAGCCTTCCTCGGAGTACGTTGAAAATCGAGGAGAGGATGTCATTTATAATATGGATGCTTTAGAACAGCTTGCGTGGGTTCAGCTTCTTTTGAATGAGGATTTGCCGAAACCTTTCGAAAGAATTTTCCAAGCGAAATTCAGTGTTCCTCACTTTTATACTTTCGTGAAAGGCCTTGAACTGAAGTAGGGTCCACTCGTACTAGGGCGTATGCACGACAAGGGGATCCCGGGTTGCCTCATAAACCATATAGCCACCGACTCCGGCCAGGATGCCGGTGACGATCCAAAACCATGGAGATTGGAAGATGGTTTTCTTGGACGTTTCCGTCACGGTTGGCTCCGCCAGGGGGAGGGGAAGTGTCTGTTTGGAAAGGTTTAAGTTTGGGGCAACGAGCTGGCGAGGAAGGGAAGAAATAAGAAGCGGACTCAATCGCCCCGTGTCTTCTTTGACGACAACCGTTAACGACGCTGGTTGCAAATGAGGGGGTTTCGTTTTTTGGAGAGCCTCGCGTAATTTCGGCAGAGATGTATGAGCCCATAAATTTCGAGAGATCATTTTCGTGAAACGAGGAGTTTTATTTTCCAAATCAAGCCAGTAGGTATGAAGGTTGTTTTTATTAAGAATAAAAATAAGCGATCGACCTTCGGACATTTTAACCGGAAGCCGCGCTTCTTGTTGATAAACGAATAATCGATCCACGGGCTCGGGGAAATTTTCAGAAGATAATTCATGGCTGGGAACGAGTATTTCTCGGATACTTCTCTGAAGTTTAAAACTGAGACGGCTAAGAAATCCTTCATTTTTACAAAAAGGTAGAGCTTCTGGATGGTTGATCTTCGAATTTAAGGCTCCGTTCGAATCTCGCGTATCTGAGACCATCAGTCTTAGGGCCGTGATCTCCATGGCATCGTGTTGCATTTGAGGATAGGGTGGCGCGCGGCTTAATAATTCGAGGGCGTCTACCAAATTTTCTTCGGCCTCATCGAGTTGAAGTTTAAGGTAAGCATCGGACGCCGCTTTGATTTTTGTATCGAGACTTTCCTGAAATGAATCCTTAATCTGGAATCGATCGGTGGGATTTAAAATTTCAACTTCTTGATAAAAGCGATTTAGCCAGTTCTTTTCGTCCATTTCTTTTAGTGGAAGGGCGGGAATGTCAAGGGAAGTTCCATAAGGTTGAAGAACATAGGTTTGGGCAAAAAGGCCTCCTGTTAACAGCAGAAACACTCCGAAGCTAATCAAGAAGCCCGCTTGAATCATCGCTACCATCTGGCTATCTTTAATCAATTAGTCAAGTTTCGAAGCGCTAAAGTTGAAGCTGATTGAGATAAATAAATGATGTTGAATGGTCGAAAATCTAAACCTCCTTTGGGGCTTATTCTTGCGGGGGGCGAAAGTAAGCGTCTCTTTCCAACTCGAAAGCCAAAGCCGCTTCTGGAAGTCTTTGGCAAGCCCCTCTTAGCGGAGGCGATTGAACGTCTTCGTGGTTTTGATATTCGCGTTGTAACGAACGCCGATATTGCCAAGAAAATTAAGGCGGCATTTCGAAGGTCAGGTTTTCAGCCTCCACGATTTGCCTTAGAGCCAGAACCCCGTGATACAGCCGCCGCTGTTGGATTCGGCCTTCAGCAGGCTCGTGGGCATGAATGGGTTGCCATTTTGAGTGCCGATCAGTGGATGCCTCGGGGAGAAGGTTTTCGAAAATTTTTAAAAACTGTTGAAGTTGAAATTCGAAAATATCCGGACGCTCTTCTTTTGGCGGGTAGTCCCGCAAAATCTAAAAATTCTGCGAATCATTCGCAATTTGGATGGATTGTGCCGAAGCAGAGAGTTGGAGATCGGAGTCAAGCCGTCTCAAAATTTGTTGAAAAAC
>CAZSZT010000339.1:0-2739 GCA_964611175.1 uncultured Bacteriovoracaceae bacterium | reverse complement strand
TTCGGGCGCAAAAAACGCGGCTTGATTTCGATTTTCCAGATAGATGGCGCCAATGCATTTTTTTTCAAAAAATAAAGGAAGAACGAGAACAGATTTTAAATGTGCCGAGACCACCGATTTGGCGAGCTGAAACTCGGGATGAGCCACGGCGTTATCCACGATAAGAGGAGCCTGCATTTCGATCGCGCGCTTAATGATGCTTTCACTATAGTGTTGCTCCGCTTTTAGGAGGTTGTCTCGTGTTCCCGTGCGAGCATGCGCGACTTGAAGTTTGCCCTCGAAATCCGTCAAGAAAAGATACCCCGCTTCCGCACGAGCGGCAGCGACAGCATCGTCCATCAGATATTTGCAAACGGCGTCCAAAGATTCGTCTTGCACTCGACGGCTGAGGTCCATGATACGCTGGTACCATTGAAGGCGTTCTTCCATCGAAATTTCGGATGATTTCATATTCTTTCACCACTCATGATTCATCCAAAGGGGCCAATAATTTGGCTCGAACCCATTCCCCATTCATTCGAGTAATATTTTTAAAGGAAATTTGCTTCGGGCAAACGGCTTCGCATTCTCCTTCGTTTGTACAATTGCCGAATTTTTCCATATCCATCTGAGCGACCATTTTTTGTACCCGACGTTCGCGTTCCGCCTGCCCCTGAGGTAATAACGCCATTTGAGAAACTTTGGCGCTGACAAACAGCATGGCCGAGGCATTTTTACAAGCGGCGACACAAGCTCCGCATCCAATACATTCCGCAGAATCAAAAGCCGCTTCCGCCACGGGCTTGGGAATCAAAACCGTATTGCCATCTTGGGCGGAACCGACATTGACGGAAACATACCCGCCAGCCGCAATAATTCTATCGAAGGCGGTGCGATCGACCGCCAAGTCTTTGATCACCGGAAAACCCCTTGCTCTCCAGGGTTCAATAATGATCGTATCTCCATCTTTGAAGTGACGCATATGAAGCTGGCACGTCGCCGTGCGACGAACACCTCCATGGGCAAGACCATTGATCATCACACCACAACTTCCACAAATACCCTCCCGGCAATCATGATCAAAGGCAATCGTATCCTCTCCTTTGCGAACAAGATCATCATTTAAAACATCGAGCATTTCCAAAAAGGACATATCCGTTGAAATATCCCTTAATTCATAGTCAACCATTTGCCCTTTGGCTTCGGGTGAGCTTTGGCGCCAAATTTTCAATTTTAAATGAATTTTCTGAGTCATTATTTATAGCTCCTCTGAGCTAACTTAATACATTCAAACTGCAAAGGCTCCCGATGACGAGCGGGGTCTTGATTCTCCCCGACGTATTCCCATACGGCAACATGAGAAAATTGCTCATCGTTTCGTTTCGCCTCACCCTCTTCCGTCTGATACTCTTCTCGAAAATGTCCTCCACAGGATTCTTCGCGGGTGAGAGCATCCCGCGCCAGGAGTTCTCCAAACTCCATAAAATCCGCCACTCGCCCGGCGGCTTCGAGTTCGGGATTTAAATTATTTTTTTCGCCTACAAGTTTTAGATTTTGCCAGAATTCCTCCCGTAAGTTTTGAATATTTTGAATAACCGATTCAAGTCCGTTTCGGTTACGAGACATCCCGACGTCGTTCCACATCATTCTTCCGAGTTCTCGGTGAAAATCCGAAACGGTCTTATGACCCTTGGATTGAAAAAGCCGATCAATTCGCTTTTGAGCGTCTGCCCTCGCTTGCGCAAACTCGGGCTCGTTGCCCGAAAGCTTAGAGCCTTTAAATTGAGCGATAAAATGGGCAATGGTATAAGGCGCGATGAAATAACCATCGGCAAGACCCTGCATCAACGCACTCGCGCCCAATCGATTCGCGCCATGATCCGAAAAATTCGCTTCCCCTAAAACAAAAAGCCCCGGAATCGTACTCATCAAATGATAATCCACCCACAACCCACCCATCGTATAATGAGGGGCAGGATAGATTCGCATCGGTTGCTCATAAGGATTTTCATCCGTAATACGCTCATACATTTCAAAGAGATTGCCGTATTTTTCCGAAATTTTATCTCGTCCAAGCCGTTTAATCGCATCTCCGAAATCCAAATAAACAGCTTGCTGGCTTTGCCCAACCCCATACCCTTCGTCACAAACAACCTTCGCCGCACGTGAAGCCACATCCCTTGGAGCTAAGTTCCCAAAGCTCGGATAACGTCTTTCCAAATAATAATCTCTCTCCGATTCAGGAATCTGAGATGGCGAACGATGATCTCCCTTTTTCTTCGGAACCCAGCAGCGCCCGTCGTTTCGAAGACTTTCGCTCATAAGAGTTAGCTTCGATTGATAGTCGCCGGATTTCGGAATGCAGGTTGGATGAATCTGAGTAAAACAAGGGTTAGCAAAACCCGCACCTCGTTTGTAAGCACGCCAAGAGGCTGTTACATTGCAATTTTTTGCATTCGTTGAAAGGTAAAAGACATTCGAATAGCCTCCCGTGGCCAAGACAACGGCATCCGCGCAATGCGTTTCGATGGTTCCCGTCAGAAGATTCCGTGTGACAATTCCGCGAGCTTGTCCCTCGTGAATCACGAGATCCAGCATTTCCTGACGAGAGTGAATTTGAACATTCCCCGCATCCACCTGCCTCATCAGAGAGCCATAAGCTCCCAAGAGCAGTTGCTGTCCCGTTTGTCCGCGAGCGTAAAAGGTTCGGGAAACTTGTGTTCCACCGAAGGAACGATTCGAAAGATAGCCGCCATATTC
>CAZSZT010000338.1:0-2739 GCA_964611175.1 uncultured Bacteriovoracaceae bacterium | reverse complement strand
GAAATTTCGACGGGAAACTCACTGCCGTCTTTTCTTCGACCAAAGAGTTCAAGACCTGTTCCCATCCCCCTGACTTTAGGATCCCGAAAATAGCCGGATCTATGATCTGGGTGTTTAGATCTAAAGCGCTCAGGAACAAGTGTTTCTACGGTTTGTCCAAGAAGTTCGGCACGCGAATATCCAAAGAGTTTTTCGGTTTGAGCATTAATGAGAACAATTCTGCCCTCTTCATTCACAATGACGATGGCATCGGGAGCCGATTCCAACAGACCTCGAAATCGTTCTTCGGCTTCCTTTCTTTCGGTAATATCTCGAATGGCGCTTGAAACAAGAACCCCTTCTTCAGTTTGGAGGGGGCTTAAACTAATCTCGACCGGAAATTCTGTTCCATCCTTTCGAAGAGCAAACAGCTCTCGGCCAGCGCCCATACCTCGTACCTTAGGGTTGGAAAAAAAATTGTTCCTATGATCAGGATGTCCAGCTCTAAAGCGAGAAGGGACGAGAATTTCCACTGCTTGCCCAAGAAGCTCTTCTCTGTGATATCCAAAAAGTTTCTCTGTCTGTGCGTTGACTAAAACAATTTTTCCGGCTTGATCCACAATGACCATCGCATCCGGAGCTGTTTCCAAGAGTCCTTTAAACTTGTCTTCAGCTCGCTTTCGCTCGGTGATGTCTCGGATAGAACTTGATACCAGCATGCCTTGTTTTGTTTTAAGGGGGCTTAAACTAATCTCGACCGGAAATTCTGTTCCATCCTTTCTTCGGCCATAAAGATCCAAACCGGCACCCATAGGTCGAACCTTTGGGTCGGAAAAGTAACTATTTCTAAACTTAGGATGCTTATCTTTGAATCGATCGGGGACTAATATCTCAACCGATTTTTCTAGAAGTTCCGATCTCAGGTAACCAAAAAGTTTTTCCGTCTGAGTGTTAACTAAAATGATTTTGCCGTCGGCATCAACGATTACAACAGCATCGGGAGCGGACTCCAAAAGCCCTCGAAATAAACTGGCGGTATCACCATCACTGTCAGTAAGGTAAAGGGATCTTTTATTCTCGCTCATATCCTATCCAGCAGCTATCCCCTTAACATCATTTCTTTCCCCCTTTTTTTTATAGAGGTGATCCCACAGCACCTTTCGCAGATACGTCTGGTATGGGAGTCCCTCTTCTTCAGCGCGTTTTCGCAAGCCTTGAACAAGAGAAGACTGAAGCCTCACGCCCACAATCTTCATGGGTTCATCGGACCTGGGACGGCCCTTCTTCTTTTCCTTTTTATCCATGGCATGTCTTATGTGTTATTTACGTATATACGTCAAATGAAAACATCGCAGTTTTATACGATAAAAATGGTAAGATATTTAACAACCAACGCATTTACCCTACGAGCTGAAGGCAGAGAGCACCTGGCTTAGATCCTTCGGTAGAACCGTAAAAAACTTGGTGGACAGTGTAGGGCTCGAACCTACGACCCCCGCCTTGTAAGGGCGATGCTCTACCAACTGAGCTAACTGTCCCCAATAAACAAACTATAATCCCCCAAGCTCAGTTGCTAGAGCAAACTGGTCCATCTTGCTCGCCTTCGGCTCGACCAACTGAGCTAACTGTCCCTGGGGAGAGTTTTTTGGACGAAAACTCTCCCTGACCATCGACTCACGAAACCAGCTGAATGCTTACGCATTCAGTCCCCGGGGAGAATTTGGTTCCGCCTTTATAACACTAAAACGATGCCTCAGAAAAAGCCTTTAAAATTTTTCTGAGGAAGGCTGCATTTCCGAGGTGGCCAGACCCCTTGCTTTACAAATGCTTGAAGTTCTTTTGAGATACCAAGAATGAGCCTTGCGGATACATTTCCGAAGATTTATGAACCTCGGGCGGTCGAGGCTAAGTGGCAAGACGTTTGGTCTAAGATGAAGCTTTACCCATTCGATGAAGGGTCCTCGAAGCCCACCTTTTCCATCGATACGCCCCCGCCGACGGTTTCGGGACGCCTGCATATAGGCCATGTCTTCAGTTATACTCAAACTGAAATCATAAGCCGTTACAAGCGGATGCAGGGTTTCAATGTCTATTATCCTTTTGGTTATGATGATAACGGTCTTCCCACTGAAATTCTTACGGAGAAAGATCATAAAGTTCGTGCTCACCAAATGGAGCGTTCCAAGTTTCGTGAGCTTTGCCGTGAAACCGGAAAGAAATATGCCGCCGACTTTTCAAGGCTCTGGCAACGTTTAGGATTCTCCTGCGATTTTGATTCGGCTTATTCAACGATCTCGAAAGAAAGCCAGCGCATTTCTCAGTGGTCTTTTATCGATCTCTATAAAAAAGGAAAATTGGAATATCGAAAAGAGCCGGCACTTTGGTGCGTCAAATGCGGAACATCCTTTGCTCAAGCGGAAATTGAAGATACCCATCAAGCCGGAAAATTTTATCATATTCCCTTTGCGGTCGAAGGAATGTCTCCCCTTATGATTGCGACAACACGCCCGGAACTTCTCGCGGCTTGCGTCAGTATTTTTGTTCACCCCGATGACGAGCGATTTCGATCGTATCTTGGGAAAAAAGCTAAAGTTCCCCTTTTCGAACACGAAGTATCGATCTTAGCAGACGATAAAGCACAAATGGAAAAAGGAACAGGCGCGGTCATGTGTTGTACGTTTGGAGATACGACCGATATTTTCTGGTGGCGGCAACACAAACCCCCCTTGAGAGAAGCCATTTCGAAGTTTGGGAAAAAAT
>CAZSZT010000337.1:0-2748 GCA_964611175.1 uncultured Bacteriovoracaceae bacterium | reverse complement strand
CCAGCACCTCCCATGGATTGCATCCTTGGACGTTGATTGACGGATACGGGATCCGCGAAGACCCTTGTGCAAGTGAATGCCGTTAAAATTAAAAAACTTCCTAAAAAACCCCATCCCGTAATTCTTTTCATTGAATGTCCCTTTAATTAGAAATAGAGAATTGTTGTTCGAGATACGTGCATAAAGCTAACTTGGTAAAGTTAGAATCGATGGCTTGAATGTCTTCCGACATCTCATCAACCAAACTTTTTAAGGAGTTTCCGTCGTTAAGACCTGAAGTTTCAAATTCCGTACTCGAAGTGGACAAATCGGACTGAACATTGGTGACATCCGAGTCCTCCAAACGATTTTGGCAAACGGTTGCGTCGAACGAAGAATCCGTAAATCCCGAGCTGACAATACTAATCACTAAAGCCCTTAAAAAGGAAATCAACCCGTAATGAAAATGAAGGTTATTTTTTACCCTTGTCGGTTGAGCCTCGAATTCTGCTCCGGTTGTATTGGCCGCCAAAAGAGTCAGGGCCGATGTCAGATTTGTCTCTCCATCAGAACTCACATCCTCAAAAGCGCCCTGCAAAAGAGCCACCGTATTATCACTGTCGGTCGTATGACGGACCCGAGAAAGTATCTTGATTCCATCAATTCCCGCAATCCCAACCAAGGCCCCTGCTTTCAATTCGATGGCTTGATATTTAATATTCAGATTGGAACTGGACGCAAGAGAATCAACAAGATTGTAGGCCTTCTGAGCACTGGCGGCATCTCCTTTTCCAAGTAAGTATCGGGCCTCTTCAAGCTTGGCCTCATCGCCGGCGCAACCCATCAATCCTAGGGAAAAACATACGATTAACAAATACTTCATAAAATCCCCCTGTCATTTTAATGATCAACATCCGCATTCGTTGTGTCCAGGTTAAAGATAGAGATTTTTTAGAGCGAGAAAGAACGATATGATGAATCAATGTCCGACGAACCATCGAATCCATTCCATCCAGCTTCCAGTATTAAAGTCTTGGAGTGGTTGGCTCAGTATCGCAAACTCACCGAAAAAAAACCCGAGCAGCTCACTCCGACGGAAACCAAGAAACTTCAAGATCTTGAAATGAAAATCAGTGCCCTGATTGGGGATAAAAGTCTGATGGGAGATCCCAAAAAGCCTCGAACGCTTCGCGTTAATCATGACCTAGCCGTTGAAATCAAATCAGCGGGAGAATTGAACCGAGTTTATATGAAAAATATTTCGGGAGGCGGCGTCTATGTTGAAACGCCTCAACCTTTTTCGATTGGAAGCAAAGTGAGCCTTCAACTCTTATTGCCCAATGAAACAGTACCGTTAACGATCAGTACCGAAGTGGCCTGGACCAATCCCAAAGGCATGAAGGGACTTCCCGCAGGGATGGGTCTCAAATTCGTGGACTTAACCGATGAGCAATATCGAAAGATAAGGAAGGTCATGAATCAAGCGGTCGATAGAGCTCTTCATAAGAATAATCCATCCTCATGAAAGATTGGATTCAGCTTCAACTTGAACTCTACCGATCTATTCAAAAAGAAGTCCGTTCGTACTTAAATAGAAATTCGAAGGCCTTTAAAAATTACGAAAAAGATTTCATTAAAGACCAAAGGCGATTCGAAGATAGTACTCATGAAAAATTAGTTCGAGCTTTAAACAATTCCCATCTTCTCATGATCGGAGATTTTCATACCTTACGACAAAGTCAGCGCCTCGTTTTAAGGTTTTTAAGAGATAAAAACATCCAAAGCCCAAAGATTCTGGCATTAGAAATTCTCTCCGTCCGCCATGAAAAGCTCGTTCGGGATTTTATGGCGAATCCATCGCCTAAAAACGAACTCCTTCTTCGCAAAGCCTTGAGATTGGAGGAACGTTTCGGCAGCTCGTGGCATACGTACCGGGAGATTTTCTTAAAATGTCGAAATATGCGAATCAAGGTTTTGGGCCTTACCGATGAGAACCAAAAGCAAAGTCTACGAAATAGAGATCGCTTTGCGGCGAAGCAGCTCTCTGAATTCCAAGAAAAGGCCTGGGTTTTGTTTGGTGAGTATCATTGTGCTCGACCGCACTTACCAGCGGAAGTTCTGAAGCTTCGACCCCAAAAAAAGATTGTTGTCGTTCAACAAAATGACGATCGAGCCACTCTTAATCGATTGGCACAACTTCAGCTTCCTAAAACTTTAGTGCTTCAAGCGCCATCAAAATTAGGAGTTCAACTTTTTTGCATTCTTCATACTCCTCTATGGATCAAATGGCAGACTTTTTTGGAGCGGTATTTACGGCCGAAGGATGATTTTGCGGAAGACGGCAATGAAGGCCTGATTCCTCACGATCAAATTACGTGGTCTCTTCAAACACTGATCAAATTTTTGCACGTCCCTCGATATCCCGCGCCAAAAAAAGAATCGGAGATCCTCGATTTTAATGTATTTAGTCCCGATGATCCTCAATTTTGGAGATCCATGGGGCGATTTAGCTCTCGTGAAAAGCGCTACCTTTTAAATCAGCTTCAATCGACGAATGTCGCTATTCTTACCCATCGAAATCGAATCTATATTTCAGAACTTACGATTAACTCTTGTGCTCAAGCAGCCGGGGCTTACCTTTATCACTCATGGGCTCGCCCCACGCAAACGCAAGAATTTTTTAAAGAGGTTTTGAATGAAACCATGGCTTATTTTCTTTCAAAAATCCTGAATCATAGCCGCCGTGCGCTTCACTGGAAGGATTGGGAA
>CAZSZT010000336.1:0-2769 GCA_964611175.1 uncultured Bacteriovoracaceae bacterium | reverse complement strand
TGTCCCACGACTAAGGTTCTGACCTCATCCAAATTAATTTCGGCTTCCGTCCAATCGCCCCGTACTTTTCCGGTTAAAGATTTTCCCTCTTTCGCACGTGACTCGGTGACGGAGTCAATGCCCTCAACAAGCTTCAGAATGGGGTTTAAAGGGGAATTTAGGATTGAGCAGGCGGAAGACGCGTAAGTAAAAGTTGGAGCAATTAGTCCCAGGAACAAGAGGGCTCTTCGATAGCGGGCGGATTTCATAGCCGAACTTGAAAAGATGCAAATATCCCGCCACAATTTTTGATTTTTCAACAAAAAAATCAAAGTCTTTTCAGTGACTTATCACGGTGACGGAGTCAAAAGTGTGTGAAATATGAAGTAAATTTCGGGGTGGGGGGAAGAGATTTCTGGGCTATTCGATTGAATGATGGGGTTTCTGAGGTTAGAAAATTCTCCAATAGCGGTTAAGACGTTTTTTTAATCGGCTTTCTCCGTACCCTCTCAATTCCAAGAATGTCCGTGAGTGATGGGCGTATGGACATAATCGATGTGAAGAATTCTCCATAAACCCGGATCGGTGTTTTTGTTTCCGATAAGCGGAGGGTGGCAACGACAAAAAGAGCCGTAACGGCGAATCTGAGAAACGAGGAGGCTCGGAAAATATCATGATAACTAAAACCCTGCTGGAGCCACTCGGCACCCAAAAGGGCACCTCCAATGGTTGCGGTATTCATTAAAACAACATGGAGGCCAATAAGGGTACGAGAGTTTCCCGGAGAAAAGCTTTGAATAATAAGAACCGTCGCAAGTTCAAAGCCACCCCAAAAAATTCCTGAAAAGACTTCAATGCTGCAAAGAACGCCTAAATTTCGTGTCAAGGTCCACAGAAGACAAATCAGGCTGATCATAAACATGGCAATTTGAAGTCCAATAAATGGACGAAAAGTGCGAATCGCTTCTCCCCAGCGAGCCAAAAATAAAGAACGCCCAATAAACGGAACAGCGGTCAGAATCGCGTAATATAAAAGCGGAAATTTTAACTGATGGATCATATAAGGAGGAAAATACGGCGAAGCAATATTCGAAACAAATCGAAACAAAATCGTGAAGATAATGGTGAGGAGAATGGGAGGAGACTTCCATACCGAAAGCGGGGTTGAAGCCATCTGTTTTTTACGTCTTAAGGGATGCGGGCTTGCCTGAACGGATAACAGAAGAAGGGAGATGAATCGTGCAAACGCCGCGACAAGAAAGAGCCATTTGAAAATTTCAATCGACGAAATTCGATACACAATACTTGCCGTCGCAAGGAAGGGGGCAAGAACGGCGAGGGCGACGAGGGCCGTTCGTCTCGAAAGATAGCGTCCCCAGCGTTCGGGCGGAAGCCAGTGAATCATCCAATCGAGCCAAAATGGAGTCGAGGCCATCCCGCCGATCCAGTACAAGCACAAGGAGGCAAAAATCCATTGAAAAGGGTGCGCGACATAGACCGATCCGAACAATCCAAGGAGTCCTAAAATTTGAATGCTGATGGCGCTGAGAATGGCTGGTTTTAAAAATTTTTCGCGCACGATCATCGGGAAAACCCAGTTGGCAATGGCACCAAGCAGAACGGGGGCCGTGGCAACGATTCCAATTTCCCGTTCGTTAAGCCCTTGCTTAACGGCGTAAAACATAACGAAGGTTTCGGATGTTCCGACCATCACGGCGTAGAAGAGACCTTCAACGATACTGAGTCTGAGCGTTCGTCGCCTGAGGCTTTCAATCGGCGGTAATTCGTGCATAAGGAAATTCTATGTAATTACATATTTTTTCACTTCATGAGATTGCGGAGTATTTCGTTTCCTGTTCGCGTGGCCCAGTGTCAAAACCTCAACGCTCGGCAGATGATTTTGGCGGAGTCATGCATCGTTTTCATCCATAAGTTGACGGTATGTAACTTTTATTGTCCACTTGTTTTATTGTGATTTCAATAACTTAACCCCTTACGCTCCGTGTCACAGTAATTTTATAACGCAGGCATGGCTCTTGCATATTCTCCGTGTCAGAGAGAGCAGACATATTTCATTAACCATTTAGGGAGGCCGTTCATGAGCAAGAAAATTATTATTAAGAAGTATCCAAATCGAAAACTCTATAACACCGATTCCGCCAGCTATATCTCCTATAAGGACATCGTTGAAATGATCAAAGCCGGGCACAGTGTTACGGTTGTGGACAACAGAACCAAGCAAGATATTACTCGCTTTACATTGACTCAAATTCTTTTCCAAAAAGAGCGTGAATTTTTAAAGAGCTTGCCGGAAGCCACCTTAGAAACAGCGATTAAGCAAGATGAAGGTTTGCTTTCCAATTCCATTACATCGCTGGCTAGATTTGGCACGAGTGAAGGTGGAAGCTCGAATACCGACGCCGGCGTCAGTTCTTCTCTCGCGTCCGGGATAGCCTCTACCGCCAATAACTAAGTTTTCCAGTTTCTTATTCTAAGACCCATAGATAAAGAGGCAGTCTGATTCCCCAGACTGCCTCTTTACATTTTTAAGCGAGATTGATTAGCCTCGTACCAGGGGGAAATATGAGGGGACTTATTTCGCATTGCATCATTTCCATTTTGTTGCCGACATTCAGCTATACTTTTGCGGACGAGAATCTGCCGCAAGCGATCGCGGTTCTGGGCGATAGTTTGTCGGAGGGGATGCTCTCAAATTACAGCATTGAAAACCCTCCGCCTAAACTTGAAATTCTTAAAATGCTTCAGATCGGTTTATCGTCAGACAAAGAG
>CAZSZT010000335.1:0-2775 GCA_964611175.1 uncultured Bacteriovoracaceae bacterium | reverse complement strand
ATGTATTCGAGAAAATAAGAGTATTTCCAAACGCCTTCCAAGTCCTAATGCGGAAAATTATTTAAAACCGCTCTCAGCTCTCGAACATCATCGAGTGCCGAGAGAATGGATTTGGCAGACCCTTTCCATTGCTGAGGGCTGCCGCTTTTCACCCAAAGAAATTCGTTATCGATATCCACGTGAGTGGGTGCCAGAAGGAAAAACCTCTTTTCAATTCCTTCAAGAACTTTGCGAACTCGGATTAAAAAAGCGCTACCCCCATGGAATTTCTCCCCCCATTCGTACTCAACTCCAGCATGAACTTTCTCTCGTTCAAGAACTTCAATTTGAAGATTATTTTTTAACGGTTTGGGATATTGTTCGATTTGCAAGATCACGAGGCATTCTTTGCCAGGGCCGAGGTTCCGCCGCCAATTCCATTATTTGTTATTTACTGGAAATCACCTCTATTGATCCCCTTCAAATGAATCTTTTGTTTGAACGTTTTATTTCACGAGAAAGAAACGAAGCTCCTGATATCGATGTCGATTTTGAACATGAGCGCCGAGAAGAAGTGATTCAATATCTTTACGAACGTTATGGCCGAGACCGAGCGGGAATGGTGGCCACTCTCATCACCTATCGCACACGTTCAGCCCTTCGAGATGTCGGAAAAGCTCTTGAAATTCCTCTTTCAACGATTGAAACCTATGCCAAACGCGTTCTTTGGAGAGAAAAAGTATTAGAAGAAAAATCTCCTCACCCTCAACTTCAACGCTGGCTTCGACTGGCCAAAGAACTCAAAGGCTTTCCACGTCACTTAGGACAACATACGGGCGGAATGATCCTTACTCAGGACCAACTCAACGAAATTAGCCCTATTGAACCTGCTCAAATGGAAAATCGAAGTGTTGTGCAATGGGATAAGTACGATATTGAAAAGCTCGGTCTTTTGAAAGTCGACGTTTTAAGTTTAGGAATGCTCACTTGCATTCGAAAAGCCTTTGATCTTTTACGCGATCATTATGGAGTGAATTTGAAACTTCACACGATTCCTCCGAACGATTCCAAAACTTTTGAAATGATTGGACGAGCTCAAACCGTAGGTGTTTTTCAAATTGAATCTCGAGCTCAAATGTCGATGCTTCCTCGATTAAAGCCTCAAAATTTTTATGATCTTGTGATTGAAGTGGCCATTGTTCGTCCAGGACCTATTCAGGGCGGAATGGTGCATCCGTATTTACGAAGACGTGCAGGCCTTGAAAAAGTGACCTATGCTCATCCAAGTCTACGCCCTATTTTAGAAAAAACATTGGGAGTTCCCATCTTTCAGGAACAAGTGATGAAGATGGCCATTGAAGTCGCCGGCTACACCCCTGGAGAAGCCGATGCCCTTCGACGAGCCATGGGGGCTTGGAAAAAAAGAGGAAATCTCGAAATTTATGCCACTGATATTCAAAAACGCCTCATTCAAAAGGGAGTTCCTGCTGATTTTTCAAAGCAAATCTGCGATCAAATTCTTGGTTTCGGGGAGTACGGATTTCCTGAATCTCATGCGGCAAGCTTTGCTCTCTTAACGTATGCCTCATCTTACTTAAAAGCTCATTATGCTCCCGCTTTCTTATGTGCTTTGCTGAATTCTCTTCCCATGGGTTTTTATAGTTTCTTTACTCTCACCTCTTCCTTTCAGAAAGAAGGGGTTTCTATTCTTCCCGTTCATACCGAATATTCCCATTGGGAGCATACGTTAGAAGAAAGAATCGATCCTCAAAGTCATCAAAAAACATTCGATCTTCGCCTAGGTTTTCGATGCATTCGAGGCCTTAATCAAAAAAATGTCGAAGCTTTTTTAGAAAAAAGGAAAAAAGGAATTTTAGATTTTTTTCAAATGAATGTGGATGAACGAGCTTCTTTAGCCATGGCCACAGGAGATGAAAAGAGACGGGATCTTTATTGGAAAGCCTTAAATCCTCATCAAGATTCTTTAAATCTTTCTTCTTCTCGAGAAACAAGCTTTCCCCTTCTTAAAGAAATGGAGGGAATGTTACTTGATTTCGAATTTACCGATACAACTTTAAAAACACATCCTGCCCTTCTTTATAAACAAAAAGATTGGCGTTACTCTTTTCCTCAAGAAAAACTTTCTATAGCTCGGAATTTAGATCGCCATTCAGATGGAAGCCTTGTTCATATTTTTGGAATTATTCAAATTATTCAAAGTCCTCCTACAGCAAAGGGAGTGGCCTTTATTACTCTTGAAGATGAAACAGGTTTTTTGAATTTGATTCTTTATCCAAAAGTTTTTGAAACTTATAAATCTTTAGTGCAAAGCCAATGGGGACTTTTAGTCAGTGGGAAGCTTCAAAGAAACGGAACTCAATCTTCTGTTTTGGTGAAGCAGGTCCATCGACCTCATTCGACGTCCCTTCAATATCTAAAGGGATCCAGTTCGCTAAGCTTGAATGATCGGACAAAAACTCGCGAATCTATGTACGATAAAAATCAAAAGTCGACTCCAAAGATCCGGTTATGGCACTGACCCTAAAACCGAATTTTATGTACTCGATCTTACGGGGCCAGCGGTAGTATTTCGCCCGTCACGCGATCAAAGAA
Source organism: uncultured Bacteriovoracaceae bacterium (assembly GCA_964611175.1). GTDB lineage: Bacteria > Bdellovibrionota > UBA2394 > UBA2394 > UBA2394 > CAZSZT01. The sequence continues at coordinate 183 of CAZSZT010000335.1, read as the reverse complement.
CAAACGAGCTTGGTATCGATCACCACCCCTGGGATCGTTTCCTTTGAAGGCCACGATATGCACCCCCGACTTTCTATAGGTATCTCTTTCACTCGTTTCTTTAGGCGAAACTTGCATCGCACGGTATAATATTTCTGCATCTTTTCCTTGCAATTCCAAAATACTAGACGTCATCCGTCCATA
>CAZSZT010000334.1:0-2780 GCA_964611175.1 uncultured Bacteriovoracaceae bacterium | reverse complement strand
GCAAATATTCTTTAAAACTGGATTTCACCTGTCCAAGCTCTTTCTCCTCGTCCGGAGGAAGGCCATGAAAGAGCTTTGCCGAGAATTCAACTTTTGAGCGATCGATTTCCAACTCAATTTCATCAATGAGTTTTATGGCCTGTTCGTTCGAAACCAACGTAATTCTCATGGGAATTTTCTCGCGCTTGAAATGATCTATAATCCAACCGAGTTCCTTTGGAATGTCAGCACCGAAATGAACGACCTCAAGGCCAAAATCCTGCACGTTCCGCTTTTCGTGTTGGATTTGCTCCCGAAGATTGGTCGTTTGAATTCGCGCAAATCGATCGGCGGCGCTAAGATCCGAAATATAAAAATTCAGCGGAGCTTCATCACCTGAAGCGATAACCGCGCTGAATGAAAGTATTGCGGGAAATCCAAGTTGTGCAAAACTCCTAATCGCCCGGAGAGACATCGACGCTCCTTCATGCCGCCCCTCGGAATTCCGTCTGCGATTGGTGAATTACAACGATTTCCCTTAGAAAGATCTCGTACTAATGGACGATGTCCGAAATCCCGTCCGATCGAGCAGGAACGGCAAAAACTTCCAAACCCTCATAGAAACCCTCCAATAAAAGACGATCCCATTTGGAGCGAGCTATCCAGTAAGCATGCTGACTCGAAAGACGTGAAGCCTCAAATTGAATCATCCGACGATGAAGGTCTCCCATACGTTCGAGGACACCCGGTTGTGCAAGCGAAAGAGTGCCGCGCTCCAAAGGTCGCACGAAATCGCGAACCCATTGATGCTGCAAGTCGGCAGAGCCCGTTGTGGCAATTTGATAAATGTCCACCGCTTCTCTCATATCCTCCGTGATTTCGACAGCTCGACGCTCGATCCCCGAGGCCATGGCTAAACGACGAATTTTCAGCTTGTCCAATTCGGCCGCCGCGATGCGAATGGTATGAGAATAGCCCGCGCCAAAAAAATCACCCGAACGTGGGTCCAAAAAACCAAATTTCTTTTGACCGGTTTCCGTTAAAGCGGCTCTCTGTAAAAAATAAAACATTCCCAATTCAGGCGAGCGCTTCTTAATCTCTTCGATGGACTCACCCACATCGGGAGTACCCATTTCGGCTGGATTCGAGAGGACAATCGGAGCAAGAGTAATGGGCTTACCGATAGGAGAAAGATCCACCGCCTCAGCGAGAATCGCCAACTGCTTTGCGATCAGGGCTGAAAGCTGTCGTCGATCTTGTTCAAGCGATTTGATGGTCAATCCAAAATGAGCCGCCTCGCCAGGACGCAAGGCTCCGCGCTCTTCGAGTCTCTTGGCCGCGTGTTCGATTTTAAGAAGTTCGGCCAGTTCGGCATCAAGCGTCGACAGCATCTCTTGATCGCGATGAATGGCATAGGACAGGCCTTCAACCGTATTCATTTCATTGGCGAGAAGGGTCGCAAACGAAAGAATCTCGGCTTGATAGAGATCATTCGACTGACTCCATTCGTTCCAATGCGTCGGAAAAACGAAGGGGAGAAGGTCGCCAACAGCCCCAATGAGTCCTAAAGGGCCGTCGGTCGCAACACCGATAAGATCACGCATATTAAAATGAGGCAAAAGATTGCCACGGGCCTCCGCCATTCTTTCTTTGGCCTGAAACACCTCGATTGCCTCTTCTGCAGATTGATAATTTCTCATCCGCGCTCGACCGACAATCTCCTTAAGCGTCATCGGTTCGTCATCGCGAGGTGGTCGTTCCTCCCCCAACGGGCCTCGATCCGATTTTAGTTTATAAGATACCGACTCATCGCCATGAACAATGGAGACGTCTTGATCCGTCCAACAGACTTCAATGGCGGGATCTTCTCGGGTCGCACAGTTGTTTTTAACCTTCAGGAGTAAGCTTTCGGAAATCCGGTCACCACTATCCAACCACAAAGTGGAGTCATTTCCCTCCTTAAAACGAAGAATAATGATCTCGGGCTTGATCTCGACATCATCCGTAAAAATCTGAAATTGAACACGGTAGGCGTCTTCGCCTTTCCTCATTCCAAAATTGACGGCTGTAATTTCATAGACCTTCTCCATCACGGTCTTTGTTCCTCGATAATAAAGAGGCAGATTCGAAAAGTGTTCTTTCAGACAACCTGAAAGAGTGAAGGCTATAACGATCAAGACGAAGAAAGAAAGTTTAGTGCGAAGCATCGTCATCGGCCTCTCGGATTAGAAGGTATTGTTTCAATGGAGGCGTGTATTCGAGAATGGTCAGTTCTTCGATGCGATTCAAACGACCTTCCAAGATATGATTCATTTGCCTGGACGCCGACGGAAATGAAAGTTCATCAGGCGTCTCCAGCTCGGCATCAACTGAAATATAAAAATCCAGCCTACATTCCGCCGAATTCTCGGGATCCGGTTTAAAATGAAGGAGCCCGGTTTCAAGCTTCGGCTGCATTTCGGACGCTTCACACTTAAAACTCGCTGCGGGTATCGACGGATCTTCAAATCGAATATGCACATTTAACGAAAGCTCGCTTATTTGCTTCTCGACTTCTTCGATGCTTCGAACCCGATTCGGAATATAATAGGAACCATTAAAGGTAAATTTCAGAAAAACATGATAACCAAAAGGATCCTGGCCACGATACACGGCCATGGAGTTTTTTCCCGTAAGTGCTAAATAAAAGCGAAGACGTCTTTGTAAATCAGCCTCCTTCTCCGCGACTAATTTTTCTCGATTCGCATTTTCAGCCTCAACGGCCTTTCGCGCTCCCTCTTCACCTTGAATCTGTGCCAGCT
>CAZSZT010000333.1:0-2786 GCA_964611175.1 uncultured Bacteriovoracaceae bacterium | reverse complement strand
ATGCCTTCCTCTGACCCCTTTTGGAGTGCACGTAACCTAATGAAATCAAAAGAAAAAAAATTTTCTGCCGCATAATGGCGGCCCAATCTGTCTGGCAGAGACGACATTTTTTGATGTTTTTACACCCAAATTGGGCCTTATTTTTGGACGCGCAGTCTCAACACTTTGCCCCGAATTTTAGTCTGACCCTGTGGATAATTATGCACAGGGTCCGCATGGGAAGCGGTCTGGCGCCTCAAAACCGCTAAACTAAGCCATTTATCGGCCTCTCCGGGCACGATGGATCCTGTGGTTGAGCCAATAGGATCCTCGTTCACGTTAACGATAGGAGTGCCTGGCTCTGGCCTTGCGTCCCACTGCATTGCCGCTAAGTGGCGCGGGCCGCAACCTCCAGCGTGTGTGCGGATACGCTCGACGACTTCTTGGCCGATATAACAACCCTTTGCGGCGTCGCAAAGATCGTCAAGATCCATATCGTAAACGAGACTTGTTTGATCGAAATCCTTCCCGAAAATGGGAATGAGATTTTGGATTCGATGTCTTTCCCAGAGATCACTTTCTTTGAAGGCCTCCGGGTGATGATCGAGGTCAAACCGAAAAGAAGTATTTCGCCAGGCCCCCACGAAACGATTTCCTTCTAACGAGCCATAACCCCAGGAATCTGACATTTCGCAGGGAGCCCAAAGGCTCTTTATGGGGCCGCCTCTCTTCGTCTTAAAATCTTCCGAAAAGTGATATTTTTCGATGAGGTCCGCCAGGCTTTGGAGACGACCTTTCGGCACCAGAAGAATGAGCCCATTCGGAATTTTAACGACCCAAAAATACTCCTGAATTCTTCCTTCTGCGCTTAAAAACAGACTAAAAACACCTTGGCTCATCTCAAGCTTTCGAATGTTGCGGCTGAATAGTCTTTGGCCGAAGTCCCACGCGGACTGTCCTTCCAAGTTCAAGCGGGCATACGGCTCATCAATTGCCTCAAAGTTTTCCATGGCAAGAGACTAAGAATGGAGTATGAAAAGTGCAAGTTCGTAAGAGCAGCTGTGCTGCTTTTTATTTAATTTATTTGGAGGAATCATTATGGCTCGATCATCAGCTGCACGAAAGACAAAAACCAGATCTAAAACTTCCTTAAAAACCAAGAGAAAGACGAAAATCCCAAGTCGAAAAATATCTTCAAAAAAAGCCGCAAAGAAAGCAAGTTTTCGAAAATCAAAAACCACTTCTAAAAATCCGAAGCCACCAAAGACGCTTACGAAAAAACCGACAGCTCAAATAGCGCGAATAGGAGTGGGCGATATGGCCCCTCAATTTACCTTGCCCAATCAAAATGGGGAGCTTGTGAGCTTGAATCAGTATTTAGGCAAGAATGTCGTGCTTTATTTTTATCCTAAGGATGATACTCCAGGATGCACGAAAGAGGCCTGTAGTTTTAGGGACCATTTATCGTCGATTGAGGGAAAAGACGCTGTGATTTTAGGAGTGAGTTTTGACGATCAAACAAGCCATCAAAAGTTCATCAGTAAATACGGCCTTAATTTTCAACTCTTATGCGACACCAGTAAGCAAGTCGCCGATCAATACGGTTGTTATGTTGAGAAGAATCTTTACGGCAATATTTCCAAAGGGATTGAGCGCTCCACCTTTGTAATCGATCGTAATGGAGTGATCGCTGCCGTTTTTCGAAGGGTTTCGGTGGATGGACATACGGATGAAGTTCTTGAGATCCTGAACGCTCTCCAGTAGGTACGGGTTAGTCCTGTAATCTTTTCATAGGCTTAGAGGTTTTGAGCCTCTAAGCCCTCTAAAATACAGCACAATTCTTGCATACTTAAAGCTCCATGAACGGCGCCTTCCTGGCCTCTCTTTATGCCCTCTCGCTCATTTCTGCCGGAGATAATTCCTCTGACCCTTATATTTGTGGTGCGAAAAAGGTGACGGAGCAATTTGGGAATGCGGGATTTGAGAATTTTGAAAAGGAGATCAAGGCTATTTTTGAAAACCGGGACAGTCCAATTAATGCCTTTGCCGCAAAAGCCGAAGAGATGCGCATGGAGGTTGCTGCCCAAATGAGGGCCACGATTTTAACTGAAACTCTGCATAAGAAAACAATTGGTTCTGACGGAGAAAGCCGAGATAATTTCGCCTTAGTCGATTACTGGCCCACGGAGTTTGATGAGAAGGCTAAGGAAAAATTTAAAGCTCTTTGTTCCGCCCCGCCATACGGGCTCACCCCTCTTTGTGCGAATTCAGAGTCCTATAAAAGAGGATTTATCGAGACATTTGTGGAAGAAAATAAGACCGTTATTGCGGAGGCGGCACGACATTTAGAAGAACGGCCCAATCAAAAATGGTCGGATTTTTTAGATTTCAAAAGAATAAAGGTTCCGGAAGGTTCGGGTGTTGTTGCGGGAACGATCATGCGGCATGGGTTTACGTATTTTATGAGCTTAGACGAGCTTGTCGAGCTTGGAGCGCGCTGGGATTTTAGTGAAGAAGGAAATCCGAAGTTCATCCTACCGATTAAGCAAGTTGACCAACAAGGGCGACTCTTAAAAATCGAACACTGGATAGTTCCCCCTGTACCTGGCAGTCAAGGTCACTATTTCTTTAGACCCATGGCCTGGGCAGCAGGCGCCTCGGCCGACAAATGGAACGCGCTTTTTAATAAAGCGATATAAGAAATTATTCGTAGATTGTAACTAGCGAATCAACCCTTTTAAAGTATGCGCACCCGGAGCGATTCGTCCGACCGTAGGTCGGCCATGGGCCGAACCCGACCCTTGGGT
>CAZSZT010000332.1:0-2802 GCA_964611175.1 uncultured Bacteriovoracaceae bacterium | reverse complement strand
GATTTATCCCGGCTCCATCGAGCGGATTGATTTTGGCGAGGCGAAGGACGACAAGTTTTACATCATCGATCACATGCCCCACTTCTGTAGCGGATCCTGCGAACGTTTCTCCACCATTTCCATCTAATTTTTGATGAAATAAAGCGAGCATCAATTGGTTTGAGTTCGGATTTTTAATTTGTAATCGAAAGAATCCATCGAAGGGCTTTCCATCAAAATCAATAGGATAAAAATATTTTTCGGTATTGACGTAATTTCCAGCGGCAATCTGACTTAAATCGACAGTGATTACTTTTTGGAGGTCAATCAAAAATCCTTGGCTTCCATCCTCATGGCTATAAGAAATTTCACATAAAAGTTTATCCGCGGCTTCAAGATTAATCGACAGACCCACCACCAAAAGAACGGAAAAGAAAATAGCTCTCATTGTTACCCCCGATCCTTTATCCTAATCCTATCCTTTCCACGGAACACAGCCCCAATTCTATCTTTTCCTGACCCTTCATTGGCAAAGACACTCGACACCCCTTATTTTTTAGGATTGCGTTAAATCGTGAGGCACCTAAAACCAAATGAAGTTCACATCTGGGCGTTTACGCTGCCTGAGGACACAACGGCAATAGATCTCTACGAAACTCATTTGACGTCTGAAGAACTCCAACGCTCCCATCGAATTATTTCTCAAACTCACCGCTTTCGGTTTACTTATTTTCGATCCAAGCTTCGAGAAATTCTTGCTTCCTATACAAAAATCCGTCCGAAGAATCTGAAATTTATGTATTCCGAAGACGGCAAACCGCATCTCAAGGGCATCGAGTTTAATTTATCTCATTCGCGAAATCGCGCTCTTCTTGGCATCACCTCCTCATTCCCCATCGGAATCGATTTGGAAATTCTTCGGCCTCATCCGAACTTACTCAAAATGGCTCAACGAATTTTTTCTTCGTCGAGCGTTAAACTTCTCCAAGCCCTTCCTGAACCTCTAAAAACTCGAACGTTTCTAAAAATTTGGACCTTCCATGAGGCTTATGCAAAAGGTCGGGGAAAATCGTTGTGGACCATGACGCCGGAGAAGGAAGCTCTTAATATTTTAACTCCTCAAACCAAGAAAATAATGATTCAAGACTGGAATGTCCAAGAACTCGATACCGAGGCGGACTCGGTTGCCGCCCTCGCCACTCAGCACTCTGAGATCGAAATCATTTACTGCTCTTGATGCATATAAAGAGTTCGGGTTGGAAACGGGATCGATATCCCCTCCTGATGAAATCGCTCAAAGAGTTCCAAATGCAACTGCTGTTGAATATCCATATGGGCATTAAAATCCGAATCTAAAACATAATAAACGATTTCAAAATCTAACGACGACTCTCCAAAAGACTTAAAATGGGCACGATCAAAGCGCACCTTTGAATTTGAGGTCAAAATCTCCTTAACCATTTCCGGAATACGCTCCAATTGTCGTTTCGTTGTTGAATAGGACACGCCTACCTGAACAACGACGCGTCTCTCATACATTCGTTTGTAATTCTGGATTCGGCTCGCTAAAAGATCGGCATTCGAAAAAACAAGCTGCTCTCCTGACAGCGAACGAATGCGTGTCGTTTTTAGACCGATTCTTTCGACCGTTCCCTTAAGGTCTCCAACAACAATAAAATCCCCAATGACAAAAGGCTTATCGAAAACAATGGAAAGGGAAGCAAAAATATCCCCCAAAATATTTTGGGTGGCTAAAGCAACGGCAATCCCTCCAACGCCAAGTCCAGCTAAAATCGCCGTGACGTTAAAGCCGAGATTATCGAGCGCCAAGAGAATCAGTAATGAATAAAGAGCAAGAATCAACAAAAAGTGGATGGTCGGAAGAGTCGTACTCAGGGTGGCCTCATCGACCCCCGCGATACTCCGACGACGTTTAAACTCCGACAAAAAATAATGGATGACTTGATGTCCCCAGAACGCGACTTGAAACATCGTCGCCAAGACAAAAATACCACGCCCTATTCGGATCACTTTTTGACTAAGGTCAAGTTGAAAGGACGCTATCACAATGGCTAGAAGAATAATAAAAAGGGATTTCGTACTTTTAAGAATGCCAACGACAAAATCATCCAAGGTCGTCGATGTATTTTCTGAAATACGATAAAGACGATTTGTCAAAATTTTTTTTAGAATAAGAATTCCGACGCTCATGGCGGCTGCCGTCCCAACAAAAAACAGCCAAGTGATTACTGAATTGCCGAAGATTTCAAGATTCATATTCATCGCCCAAGTATAATTTCTTAAGTGCCAATTAACACTTAAAAATTGCCGAATCTAGAGCTGAAAGTTGGGCCCGATATTTTGTTAATTCGGATTCGTCAATATCCACAGTGAGTAGCGCATCCCCGGCCTCCTGTGCTTCGACAAGTAATTCTCCCCATGGAGAATACGCGAGACTATGACCATAACAGCGAAGCGTTTTCTGCTCGTCATTTTGGTGAGTTCCCCACTGAGCAGGGGCCATGACATAGCTTAAATTTTCGATCGCTCGCGCTCGAAGTAAAGTATGCCAGTGGGCCTTTCCCGTCTCATAGGTGAACGCCGAGGGAACCAAGAACAAATTCACGTTCTGATGAAGAGAAAGAATACGAAAAAGCTCTGGGAATCGTAAATCGTAACAAATCGTCAAACCCATCCAGAACGAATGGAAACGAAACGAAACCGGAGTGCGGCCAGGAGTCACATAATCCTCCTCTCGATAAACAGCATCCGTCCCCCGAAAGGAAAACAAATGAATTTTCTGATAGGAAATAATCTTTCGAT
>CAZSZT010000331.1:0-2847 GCA_964611175.1 uncultured Bacteriovoracaceae bacterium | reverse complement strand
TCCTATGAAAAGATCTCCATGAAAATCAGCCCCTGTAATTATAGTTCTTGTCTCTGGGGCATGGGCCTCGAAAAAGCCCGGATTCACAATATTTAAAAAGGGAGAGCCTTCTAAGGACCATGAAAACGGCGCAAGCCCCAATCTTTGCCCCGGATCCAAAAAGACAGCCATTCCGGCGGCGATCTGATCCCCCCCCACTAAAATCGTTGGCTGAACAGAAATAATCTGGCGTTGGTTATCACTTTTTTTGCCGTAATGAACTCCGGAAGCTTTACTTCCATTCGATTCGGTCCAAACAAAGCCCTCGAGGAGTTGGCTTTGGATAGAGGTCCCCATTCCGATCACAATTTTTCCATCGTAAGACACATCGGTTGGACCTGTATCAATCTGAAAATCGGGGAGATCGAGAGAACGAATGCCCGTCGGTTTCGTCCATCGCCAGGGCCAAAAACCTGGCTCAATTCTTGTATCTCCGATAACCGTTGAGCCATCGCCGGATAATCTCCAGGCCCACGCGGAACTCGTTCCCTCGGGAACTCCCAGGTTTTCAAACGCGCCAAAGCTTTCTCTAGACAGCAAGACCAAAGCAAAAATAGAGAGACTAACCCTTAACCAACCCATTTCCCTTTACTCCTTTTTAGTAACAATAACCCTTATGATCAGTACTAGAGAGTATTCGGCTGAGTTCAGTCAAGAAATGATCAATACGTAAGCCTATTTGCCGCTTTGCGAATCTTGCGGAGGGGAAGAATCGGTGATTAGATAAGGCGTGCCAAGGCCTTTAACACCCTTTAAAGTGGGACCGGATGTTTCTCCGGATCATCAAAGAGTTCTTAAAAAGCCGGATTGGTTTAAGATAAAACTCAATCAAGGAGAACGTTTTCAAACCATTGATGGTCTCGTCGAGAAGCATCGCCTTTCGACGGTATGTAAAGAGGCTCGTTGTCCCAATATTTATGAATGTTGGAATTCGGGAACCGCCACTTTTATGTTGATGGGAGACACCTGCACCAGGGCTTGTAAATTTTGTCATATAAAAAGTGGCAATCCGAAAAAACGTTTAGATAACAGCGAACCCACAAAAATTTCCGAAAGTGTTAGGACTCTCGGATTAAGTTATGTCGTTTTAACCAGCGTTAATCGAGACGATTTGGACGATGAAGGAGCTCAGCATTTTGCCAAAACGGTTTCGGCGATTAAGAATTTGAACCCGGAAATTTTTGTTGAAGCTTTAACGCCTGATTTTCGGCGAACGCAAGAACGCTCCATTCAGACGATGATTGATTCGGGTGTGGATGTTTTGGCTCATAACGTAGAAACAGTTCGTCGGCTCGTTCCCTTTATTCGGGATGCCCGATGTCATCACGATCTTTCCCTTCGCTTTCACCGAATTTCAAAGCAGCTCAAATTCAATCTAATCACGAAATCTTCGATGATGTTAGGCCTCGGCGAATCGAAGGAGGAGGTTTTAGAATGTATGAGAGAGCTTCGAGACCATGATGTGGATGTCGTGACTTTAGGGCAGTACTTACAGCCGACGAAGAATCATCACCCCGTGGTTCGTTATGTTCATCCCGATGAATTTAAAGCTTATGAGGACGAAGGGCTTAAAATGGGATTTGAATTCGTCGCTTCCGGGCCGATGATTCGAAGCAGTTATCGAGCCGGCGAATTTTTTATTCAAAATAAGTTGAAAAAACGAAAAGCAGGAGAAATGTATGCGAACATTTAATCTTCCGGAACTTGGAGAGGGACTTTCAGAAGGGGAGGTCGTTTCTTGGAGAGTCTCCGTCGGAGATACGATTAAGGCCGATACGACGATGGTCGAGGTGATGACCGATAAGGCCACGGTGGAAGTGCCCTCTCCCACAACAGGGATTGTTAAAAAACTTTATTATAAGCCGGGCGAACTCGCCAAAGTGGGTAAGCCTTTAATTGATATCGAGGAAGCTGGAGTTTCGGAAGCAAAAACGACGCCTGAAGAAAGGACAGCCGCGAAACCCTCGGAGGAATCTTCGGCGGATTCTCAAGCTCATTCAGAAAGGCAACCTGAAGTCACCAAGGCACCGAGTAAAACGGATTCAGAGCAAGTCTTAGCTTCGCCCGCCGTGCGAAAAATGGCGCGAGAAATGGGAGTTGATCTGTCTGAAGTTCAAGGTTCCGGTGAGCGTGGTCGCGTCCTTCGCGCGGATTTGGTGGATCATACGTCCCAAGCTCCTGCACTTCGGGCTCCTTCTGCGGGACTGACAAGTTTTCATGCGACGAGTATGCGATCTTTGGAAGAACGTATTCCCTTTATTGGTATTCGTCGAAAAATCGCGGACCATTTATCGCATTCGATGTATACGGCCGTTCATTTCAGTCATTTTGAAGAAGCTGACTTTACAGAAATCATTCGTTTAAGGGACGAGGCCAATCAATACGCGGAAAAAAACCATCTTGGTGTAAAAGTCACCTATCTACCGTTCTTCATTAAAGGGGCGATTGCGGCTCTTAAAAAATATCCGATTCTTAACTCTTCTTTGGATGCCGAAAAGAATGAAGTCGTCATTAAGCATTATTATCATTTTGGAATTTCTGTTCAGACTGATAATGGGCTGATGGTCGCGGTTGTAAGAGATTGTGATCGAAAGGATATTTTTCAATTAGCCAAGGAAATCAAGGAAACGGCAGATCGTGCTCGATCCGGTAAGGCCAGTCTTCAAGATTTAACGGGCTCCACGATCACCATTACCAACCCGGGAAATATCGGAGGTCTTTATGCGACCCCTGTAATTAATTTTCAAGAAACCTTGATTTTAGGAATGTACCAAATTAAAAAACGCCCCGTGGTTAAGGAAATTAACG
>CAZSZT010000330.1:0-2857 GCA_964611175.1 uncultured Bacteriovoracaceae bacterium | reverse complement strand
TTTCTTCGAGACAATCACTTCGTTGTATTTGGTCCAACGACCTTTAACAGTCTGGGCCTTGGTACGACACAACTTTATAATCAGAGAGTTGTTTTAAATAGAAAGCGCCATGGTGAATTTAAGCTTGGAGGAAGAACATATTTTTTTCATCGTCGTATGGATGTTCCACGAAAGCTAACCAAAGAGTTTCTTTTTGTCGAAATGCTCAACCGATTGGATGACTTGGCCGAAGAAAGAGAGCGGGTTCTCTCATCTCTGAAAAGTCGATTAAAAGATTTTGATTATCACGCATTAAAGAAGTCTTTAGCGAAGTATGGAACATACTCTGCTCGCTTGAAGCTTGAGCCCTTACTTAGAGAGGACGTTTCGCATGGCTGCTAAATTTCTACATCGCTATCCCAATTTTAAATCTCTAATTGAGATTGTTGCTGAAGAACTAGAAATCAATGAACCTTCGCTTGTTGAAAAAGATTATTGGCTCACGCACGTTCTCTTCGGTCTGCAACAGGTCGGGCTGAAATTTGAGCTCAAAGGGGGAACTTCTCTTTCAAAGGGTCATAAAATTATTCATCGTTTTTCCGAGGATATTGACATTCGAATTGACCCTGATGAGAAGCTTGTCGGTTTTAAAGTTTATACTGGAAAAAATCATGATACAGATTCTCACCGACAATCTCGTAAGAATTACTACGATTGGCTTGCAAAGTTCTTAAATAAAAAAATTGATGGAATTGAAATTGTAGAGCGAGATGAGAAATTTGATGATCCTGAAAAAATGAGGAATGGCGGCATTCGATTAAAGTATGAAACCTCTTTCCTCATAGCTGAAGGAATTAAAGAAGGAATTTTATTGGAGGTTGGATTTGATCGCGTTACTCCAAATCGCCCCACCGACATTAGTTCATGGATTTACGACAAAGCTATGCAATCTAATGTCGAGCCGCCGATCGATAGTCGCGCCTTAAAAGTTCATTGCTATGATCCTCAATTTACATTTGTGGAAAAGTTACAAACCGTTATTCGAAAGTATCGAATTTTTAAAAGGGACGGGAAGCTTCCGGATAATTTTATTCGCCACTACTACGACATTTATCAATTACTCGAGGTTGAGGAAGTAAAAAACTTCATCGGAACTGAGGAATACAATACTCATAAAGTCGAAAGATTTAAGGGCGATGATCCTAAGGTTTCAAACAGTGAAGCTTTTAAATTAAGTAGTACGAACGAACGGGCGCTTTTTGAAAAAGAATATCTCAAAACCAAAGCTCTTTATTATAAAAACCAGCCGAGCTTCGATTCAATTCTGAATCGCATAGGAAAATTTCTTGAATCCCTTTGAGGCAACAATGCGCCTGCAAAAGAAAAAAACGCAGAAGAATTTTACGTACTCGAACCAAGATTCACAATGTGTCTAGCTCGCTCAAACAATTCATCAAAAGTTAAAACCTCAGTTCTATGGAGATTTCTTCGAAAACGTTCAAAACTTCCTTTGTGGTTTCTATTCGTAAGCTGAGAAAGAGACCCGATAACGAGCACGCCTTTCGGCCAGAAAGTATATATGCCGTGGTCGTCGATTAACTCTTTATTTGCATCGGTTCTCGAACCTTCAGTTTCCCATGTCCACGAGTTTCCTAGCAGTTGAGACAGGCCACCACTTAATTCTTCGCTGGGAGCATAAACTTGATTTCGATATTCTTTGGTGCAAAGCAATTGAGTGTCAGGAGTTTTTATTTCGACGAGAACTGTGTATCGAGTTCCGCCTTCAGTCGCGGCTAAAAAATCTCCCTTTTGACCACCACGGTTATTAACTGCTTTGCCTCCATAGAGGGGCTGAATCTCAACGGATTTTAAGAATTGGTAATGAAGGCCATAACCAAAGATCCATTGATTAGCTTCAAAAAATTTTTGCCAAAAACTTTCATCCTTTTTCGCAACGAGTGCTAATTTGAATTCATTTAAAACATTCTGACGGTCAGCGTGAAGCTGAGCTAAACTCAACGCAGTAGCTTTGTTGGGGTCCACTTGTTGAAGCTGCTCCCAAAACTCATTTGAATATCCCTCCGAAAGGAGTTTTCGAATTAATGGGATTTTTTGAGGATCGGCCCTGACGACTTCATCTTTCCTTGCGACAATCAGATCATTCTCACCATAAAAAACATCCGTGTTCGATCCCAGTTGATAAAGCCGACTTAACTCTTGAAAAATGGATAGCGATTCACTCGTGTCGAAGTTCATTTTCGTAGTTTCACCGGCCTTCAATTTTGCAAGTGATTCAGCTGGTACGTCTTCCCAGTTTTGGCTCTTATTCTTTCGCTGATGAAGAATTGAGAAAGAAAGAGAAGCCTCTTCGTTTTTTGGGTTATCTACAATGACAGGTCGAAGTATTTTCCTCGTCGTTGTCGTTTTTGAAAGTTCTCGATCCTCAACTTTAGCTGTGATTTTCGACGTACTTGATGTGCGATATTGATCCACTGAATCTCCCCATGCCGATATTTCGACTTACTATAACGCGCTCGAGCGCTCTGGCAAGAGTAGAGGACGAAGCCCTTAATTTTTACGTAATGATAGTCGTCGCCTCTTTGTAATTTTAAAAAAATTTCTATTCGTTCAGAGCGAGTAACAATCCCAAACGTCTCCAAAAGAGAGGCGTCTACAATGCGTCTACATGAACTCAAAAATATCCACAGGTGTCCTTACTTGCCCAAAAGGTCCGGAAAAGGTGAATCATCTCAGTTGGTTAAAAGTTTAAGCATTTCAACATCTTGCAAGTTCATGAATTTAATGGTTTAGTTTCGGAAATATCGCGGGGTGGAGCAGCCTGGTAGCTCGTCGGGCTCATAACCCGAAGGTCGTTAGT
>CAZSZT010000329.1:0-2868 GCA_964611175.1 uncultured Bacteriovoracaceae bacterium | reverse complement strand
TTTTATCGTTAAAATTAAAAAACTTTCTGAGCCTCAATGGGAAGGTCAAGCACTCGAAGCTGAAGCTTTAATTCGTAATGTGAAAGCTCTTCTTGAAAAAGTCATTTCGATGGGCAAAGTTCTGTCACCCGACATTCTTGTCGTTCTCGATGAAATTTCAGAGCCAGGACGGTTGGCAGATTTAGTCGCTAGCAATTTAGGGCTGAAAGTTGAAGAGAGTCAAAAAATCCTGGAAATCTTAGATCCCGTCTCTCGATTAAGAAGAGTCAACGAAGCTCTTACGCGAGAGGTAGAGGTTCTTGAAATGCAAGTTCGCATTCAAAGCCAAGCCAAAGATGAGATGACTCGGACCCAAAAAGAATATTTCTTAAGAGAACAAATGCGAGCGATTCGAAATGAACTCGGCGACTCCGATTCTAAAGCCGAAGAAGTCGAAGAATTGAGAGCAAAAATCAATAACGCCAATATGCCGGAAGAGGCTCATCGAGAGGCTCTCAAGCAATTAAAACGTCTCGAGAATATGCATGCTGATTCGGCAGAGGCGTCGATCATTCGCACCTACCTTGATTGGATGGTGGAATTACCGTGGAGTAAATCGTCTCCTGACAATCTCAATCTTGCGGATGCAATGAAAATATTGGACGAGGATCATTTTGGTTTGGAAAAAATCAAAGATCGAATTCTCGATCATCTGGGAGTTTGTAAACTTAAAAAATCAGTTCGAGGTCCTATTTTATGTTTCATCGGGCCGCCAGGTGTTGGAAAAACATCCCTGGGAAAGAGTATTGCCAGAACTATGGG
This sequence comes from uncultured Bacteriovoracaceae bacterium, assembly GCA_964611175.1. Taxonomy (GTDB): domain Bacteria; phylum Bdellovibrionota; class UBA2394; order UBA2394; family UBA2394; genus CAZSZT01. Next base: position 2,067 of record CAZSZT010000329.1, on the reverse strand, counting down.
GCGGAAATTTGTTCGCATGAGTTTGGGTGGAATTAAGGATGAAGCAGAGATTCGAGGCCATCGAAGAACCTACGTTGGCGCGATGCCAGGACGTATTATTCAGGGCTTGCGACTTGCTCAAACTAATAATCCAGTTTTCGTACTGGATGAAATTGACAAACTTGGCATGGACTATCGGGGGGACCCGGCCTCCGCTCTTCTGGAAGTTTTGGATCCGGAACAAAATAATTCGTTTCGAGATCATTACATCAATTTGCCCGTGGATTTGAGCAATGTGATGTTCATTTGTACAGCCAATATGATGGATACAATTCCGGGCCCGCTTCGAGACCGTATGGAAGTGATTCAGCTCTCCGGGTACACGATGGAAGATAAACTTCAGATTGCAAAAAAATATTTGATTCCTAAGCAAACCAAGGAAAATGGTCTTGATTCAGATGATATCAGTTTTTCAGACGCAACGCTAAAAGTTTTGATTCAAAGCTATACCCGTGAAGCGGGACTTCGTGGATTGGAAAGAGAAATTGCGTCGGTTTGTCGTAAAGTCGCAAGAGATAAAGCCGGCGATGATGCTCGTTTCCGATCGCGCAAAATCACTCCCAAACAATTATCTAATTTTTTGGGTCCCATTAAATTTATTCCAGATCCCATTCGAGATCAATCAGAGGTGGGGGTGGCCACGGGTTTAGCGTGGACCTCTGTTGGAGGTGAAACGCTTACTTTGGAATCCACGTTCGTTGAGGGAAAAGGAAATATCGAACTTACTGGTCAGCTCGGTGATGTTATGAAAGAGTCCGCGAGAGCCGCGCTTTCATTTGTAAGAACTCGCGCAGATGATCTTGGACTTTCGAGATCTTTTTTTTCGGATCATGATCTTCACCTTCATATTCCTGCCGGCGCGATTCCCAAAGATGGCCCATCGGCGGGGATTACGATTGCGACGACTCTAGTTTCTTTACTTACCGATATTCCGGTAAATCGAGATGTGGCCATGACGGGCGAAGTTACACTCTTAGGAAAGGTGCTTCCTGTCGGGGGAATTAAAGAAAAAGTCCTGGCTGCAGTTCGCGCCAATATTCACCATGTCATCATGCCGGCCGCGAACGAAAAGGATCTTGTCGACTTACCGAAGCATATACGCTCAAAGTTAACCTTTAGCTTTGTTCACCATATGGATGAAGTTTTGGATATTGCTCTTTCGAAGAAGCTCCCAAAGCTTCCGCCAAAGCGGGTTCGGCGCAAGCAAAGCCACGCTCCGGCGATAGTTCAATAAAAATCAGTAGACGTGGTCTCCACGATTTTTTCCGAAAATTGGAAAGGCGCGAGACTGATCCGTGGGATTTCTGTTAAGGTTATTTTATGGTGAAAACCTTAACAGCCAATCAGATTCGAGAGAAATTTTTAGTTTATTTTGAACGGAAGGGACATAAGAGAGAGCGTTCCTCTTCACTTATTCCTCAAAACGATCCCACTCTTCTTTTTACGAATGCGGGAATGGTTCCGTTTAAAGATTGTTTTACTGGGAAAGAGAAGCGGCCCTATGTTCGTGCGACGAGCTGCCAAAAATGTGTGCGTGCGGGAGGAAAACACAATGATTTGGAAAGTGTCGGCTTCACAAAGCGACACCAAACTTTCTTTGAAATGTTGGGGAATTTTTCTTTTGGAGATTATTTTAAAAAGGAGGCCATTGAGTTCGCCTGGGAGTTTTTGACGAAAGAAATGGGATTTTCGGAAAATAAACTTTGGGTTTCTATTTTTGAAAACGATGACGAAGCATTTGAATTATGGAAAAAAATTTCCAAACTTCCAGACGATCGAATCGTCCGAATGGGAGAAAAGGATAATTTTTGGGCGATGGGAGACACGGGACCTTGTGGGCCGTGTTCGGAAATCTATTTTGATCGCGGAGAGGAGTTTGGAAAAAATGAAACCATTTTTGATGGGGGCGAGCGTTATCTTGAAATTTGGAATCTTGTTTTTATGCAATTTGAAAGGCTGCCAGACGGAAGAATGATTCCTCTGCCCAAACCTTCTGTCGATACGGGGATGGGGCTGGAACGTTTAGCG
>CAZSZT010000328.1:0-2870 GCA_964611175.1 uncultured Bacteriovoracaceae bacterium | reverse complement strand
CACGGCCTTTGCTTTGTCTGGCTGCTTCAGCTGATTGAACGTCATCGACAATAATTCGAGAACTTCTGGATTCTTGGGGTCTGCACGAAAGGCGACCTGAATTCGAGCAAGCGCCTTCTTGGGCTCTTGAGCCTTTACGTAAAGTTCAACAAGTTCTCTTAAACGATCGATCTCTTTAGGAAAAAGTTCCACCCAACGTTCATGGACGCGAACAATATCGGGCAAATGCCCCCGAGAGCCTACATTTTCTTTTACACGCTCAAGAGTTTCGGCGGCTTCATTCGTTTTTTCTTGAGCCAAAAAAAGTTCGGCAAGCTTTAACTGACTATCGACATTGAAGGGATCCAAATCAGAAACTTTTTTAAGAACTTTTAATAAAGATTCGTGATCCGAAATTTGGTCGTAAAAATCGACAACGATTGAAAAATGCCCCATCGCATCAGAGACCAGACCAAGTTGGCCATATAAATCGGCAAGCTTTTCATGAATTTCAATAAGCTCCGTTTTGTTTTGTGCCATTTGATCGATTTTGAGAATACGCTTATAAATCGCGACCGCTTTGGAATAAAAACCGTCTTTCGTATACGCGCTTCCAATTCGCTTGAGGTATTCAACGGCTTTTTCGATGACATTCTTTTTAAGATAAAGGTCAACCGCTCGGTTAAGCGCTTTTAAATCGTGGGGGTCGGATTTAAGAATTGTATCCAACGAATCCAGTGCCTTTTCGTACTGCCCTTTCATGGCAGCCTTTTCCGCGGCACTGAAAAGTTTTGCTTTATCCACGCCTGAATACCCCCAAAAGAAGAAGGCTTTGACCTTCCATCACATTCGATTCTTCAGTTCATTTTACCGCGATTTAATTTGAAAAAGTATGCGTCAAGCCAAATGGGGCCTTCCCGAAGGGCGGGAGGCTTTTTCGCTGATGCTGCGTTGTTGCTCGTTACATATGTCCAATATGTGCCTCGCTGCCGCCTTGCCTCAGCGAAAAATCCTCTCCGCAGGATACGGATTAATTTATGTCACGGCGTACTAGGTATTCGTAATGCGGCGCAGAAAAGTCGTGTCATAACGACCTTGAATAAAATCCGAATCCTCGAGGACTTGAAGATGCAGAGGAATCGTTGTTTTGACGCCAAGGATCACAAATTCTTTTAAAGCCCCCTTCATTTTTCGAATCGCCAGGTCTCGATTCTCATCCCAGACGATAAGTTTGGAAATCATCGAATCATAATAAGGCGAAACGAAATAATCGGAACAAGCGGTTGATTCTAATCTCACCCCAAAACCCATCGGGGGATGAAAGAGCTCGATTCTCCCCGGAGACGGTGCAAAGGTACGAGGATCTTCCGCCGTAATTCGACATTCAATGGAATGACCGCGAATCTGAATATCTTTCTGTTGAAGGTCGAGTTTCTTGCCTTGGGACATTTTGATTTGTTCGCGAAGCAAATCAATTCCCGTGACCATTTCCGTAATCGGATGTTCCACCTGAATACGTGTATTCATTTCTAAAAAATAAAAGCGTCGATCCGAATCCAATAAAAACTCGATCGTTCCGACCGTTGAATAATCGACCGCGCGAGCGGCGGCGACAGCCGCCGTTCCCATGGCATGGCGAAGCTCGGCGTTTAAAGCCGGGCTTGGAGTTTCCTCTAAAAGTTTTTGATGTCGTCTCTGAAGCGAGCAATCCCGCTCTCCCAAATGAATGACATGGCCGTATTGGTCCGCCAAAATTTGAAATTCAATATGTCGCGGATACTCGCAAAACTTTTCAATATAAACCTCATCGCTTCCAAAGGCTGCTTTGCTCTCCGACATCGCAATGTCAACCGCTCTGTCAAGTTCCCCCTCGGAACGAACGATTTTCATTCCTCGCCCCCCGCCTCCCATCGCGGCCTTGATCAATACAGGATATCCCATTTCACGAACTCGTGATTTCAAGTCAGAATCCGAAATTTTTTTTCCATCTTTATTGATCACCTTAACCGAAGGAAGAAGAGGAACCCCCGCCGGCGCGAGAGTTTCTTTCGCATGGACCTTATTTCCCATTTTCTGGATGGATGTTGGGGATGGGCCAATAAAGGTTACTCCCATATCCAGACAGGCTTTTGCAAATTCTGAATTTTCAGACAAAAAACCATACCCCGGATGGATCGCATCCGCCCCGGTTACTTCGGCGGCCGACAAAAGTGCGTGGGCATTCAAATAACTTTCTCGAGGCGCTGGAGGGCCAATACACACGGATTCATCCGCAAATTTTACATGCAGAGAATCGGCATCCGCCGTGGAGTAAACGGCAACAGTGGACAAATCAAGCTCGTGACACGCTCGATTAATTCGCAGGGCGATTTCACCACGATTGGCAATAAGTACTTTTTTAAACGCCATTCGATTTACTGCTTCCGAATTCCAAAAAGTGGGGCATTGAACTCAACGGGCGCGGCGTTTTCCACAAAGATTTTTTCAATTACTCCGCTCACGTCGGTCTCGATCTCATTCATGAGCTTCATGGCTTCCACAATACAAAGAGTTTGACCTTTCGTAACCGTTTGAGAGACCTCAACAAAAGCTGGCGATGTCGGAGACGGTGCCCTGTAGAATGTTCCGATAAAAGGTGACCTTATAATATGGAGGTCCGAATGAGCTTCCGTAGAAACTTTTGATGGCACGGCTGAATTCGTCGTAGCGGCTGACGTGCTTGGCACAAAAACCGTTGAGGTCTGATGCTCATGAGCTCGAACTCGCAGGCTCATTTGAGAGTTGGAGATCTCAATTTCTGCCAAATCCGTGGATTTCAATAATTCCGAAAGTTTTCGTATAGCCGATTCCGGCACCTGTATTGCGTTGTCTGACTTGATGGAGGAGTCTTT
>CAZSZT010000327.1:0-2872 GCA_964611175.1 uncultured Bacteriovoracaceae bacterium | reverse complement strand
AATCAGGATTTTCAATATCGAGTACGATCAGCCCAAGATTTAAATCGGAAAGATAAACATAACGACCTTGCATATCTACATGATGGGCATACTGGGCGGAATACGTACTTCCTCCATAGGCTGCGGGTTGAGGGGCGGTGCCCGAGCCAAGGGAATAGATTTTGAGGCCAGCGGAACCGGATGCGACATAAGCAAAATTTCCGGATACTTTAACGCTTAAAGGATTGCCGGCATTATTAAAGGTATAAATCGTTGTGGACATTTGATTTTGATTCCCAGCCAAATCGATCACATTGAGTTGAGCTTGGCCGTTTGAATTCGTATTAGATGCAAGGACAGCATAATTATTCTTGAAATCAAAACCTTGTGCGGACAGGTTTAAACGAGAAATGGGGGTCAGATTTGTCGGATCGCCAGCATCGATTTTATGAAATCCTGGCTCTCCACCGCCTTGACAGGAAGCATAGAGGAAGTTGTTAAGCTTTTTGATACGAGTGCAAAGTCCGCTAACGGGCAAATCATCTAACAGGCGAAGCTCAGCGGGATTCATCGTATCGTAGGCACTCATTCCATTGTTTCGAGCCGTATAGGCATAACCGGCATCGGAAGTCACATCTCGAGTATTAGCGGCCGTTAGGGAACTTAAGAGAACAGCGGGTTCGATCGATTGATTAAGGTCAAGAATTTGAGTCCCCGCACTGTGGTCTGCCACATAAAGATAGTGGTCACGGCGAACGGCATCCGTCGCGATCCCAGGAGTATTGATATAGCGAAGGGTCACGGGCCTTAAAGGATCGGTAATATCCTTGATTAAGACTCCCGCCGCTAAATTCGAAATATATAAACGATTTCCATCGACCGTCATCCGATGACGCCCCGGACCGGAGACGGTATTTGACGTTCCAAAACCTGATAAGGTTTCGTTTGAAATCACGACAGGCGAGACAGGATTTTGAATATCCAAAACATTGAAGCCACTGGAATGGCCGATTGCATATAAAACATTTCCTTGAATGGCGAGTTCGTAAGCTTCGAAATTCGTGGGATCGAATTCAATCGGGGGCAAGTTAAAGTTCGCCGTATCGTAGATCTGAAGACCAGCGGTTCCATTGGCGACATACAAATACTGTCCGTGGATTTTCGATGCATAGGTTCGGGTATAAGGAAAGCTGCAGTAGGGCTTGCTTTGGTTGTTGGAAAGACTGCAATCAAAAGGGGTAAAAATTTGAATCGATCTCGTTTTGGTCATCGTTGTTAAATCCACGACATGAATTCCCGCATTGTCCGCCACATAAGCCGTATTGTTTTGAATTTCAACGTCTCTTGCGACAAGGGGAGAAAGGGAACCATGTCGTAATGTGACGGTACCGAGCCATGAAGGATTCGAAGGCTCTGAAATATCGAAACCTGTCAATCCGGAGATATGGTTGGCGAGATAAAGTTTTGTGCCGATTCGTTCTAGGTCCCAAACGGCTTTCATGGAATTTTGATTGATGGTCTCGATGCTTTTAACGAGTTCTGGAGACGATGGAGTCGAGAAATCGACAATTTCGAGACGGCCCGTATCATTAAAGCCTTCGAACGAAGAATCTACGGGATAACGAATTCCAATGAACGCATAATTTTGGTATTCCCGGATACTCAACGCCTGAACCGATGGGGCTTATTCATTTTGAAGGGTTCGCTTAAAACTTCCCGCCAAATGATTGAATCCCGAGTCTTTGATGACATTGAACAAAATATCTTGATGGGTTCCGCCGGCATTTACTCGAAGACGAACGGATTCTTCGTCGACAAGTTTATAGGTGAATGTGACGAGACCGTCAGAATTTGTTGCGGATGTTGAATTTTCAAGAACGCCTTTTCCGCTAATTACCTGGGTACTTACAGATAGTCCCGAAAGAATGTCTCCAGATTGAAGATTCGTGATTTTAAGAGTGATCGATTGAATGGAGTGACGATAAAGATCGATGGGGTCGATAAGATTTTGAGGCTGAATCGTCGCCGCGATGGAGGAACTTCCAGTCGCGTCGATTACGTTTCTTGGAGCGCTGCCCCCACCGCAACCCACGAATGACAAAAAGGGGAGAACCGCGATTAGAAATTTTGTTTTCGATACACCCATGAATCACCTCTCGATAGTTAATGAAGCAAGGATGAAGCCAGGCCGGAACGCTAGAGACGGGGGCGGGAAGGCTATTTAAATGGGGTTTAAAGTGATCAGTACGCAAAAAGGGGAGTCTCTTGGTCCGCAAAGATTTCAGTGAGAAGGCGGAGGGACGATCATAAAGTAGGCTGTTCTCCCTAGGGGGATGATTTTCTTCCCCTTGGTCCGTTCATGAAGAAGTTCCTGCATTTTTTTTCGATATTCTGTGTCCTTTAGATTCCTCCAATTCAAATGGGCATTTAAGATGTGCTTGGAAACATCGGGTTCAAACCATCGGAACAAAATCTGATCCCCCGAATAAAAATTTTGATCGTCTCCCGGGTATTTAATCATCGTATGTTTCACTTCTGGTTCAATGAACTGACGGATAAAACCGCTTACCTCACGAACGGCCTTCTCCCCATAGACATCAACCAATCGCTTTTCGGCGGCTTCGCGTATTTTGCGACGTGTTTCTTCGTCCTTTTGGCGTCTTTCCTTCTCCGCACGTTTCGCAGCCTCGATTTGTTGCCTCATTTTTGTAGCTCTAGCTCGTCGTTGTTCTTGAATCATTTCGCCGGCTGTCAATTGTTCCCTTTTATCCGTGAAGATTCTTTCGGTGAAAAGATGGCCCTTACGTCTGAGTTCGTCAATCTGCTCTCCCGTAAACCCCGCCTCCTCAAGGATTAATTTTTGCTCATTTTTCAAGTGTTCCCAAGTCCTTGA
>CAZSZT010000326.1:0-2874 GCA_964611175.1 uncultured Bacteriovoracaceae bacterium | reverse complement strand
GAACAACCGCTAAGGTCCACTGAATCTGGGGCCCAATAATCCATCGAAGTCTCGACCAAAAACCAGCCCCCAAAGATCTTGCGGCTTCCAGCTGAGTTAACGAAATTTGAGATCGAGCTTCCGAAATCCAAAGGGCAACGAGCGGGGCATTAAAAAAAATATGAGCTAAAATAACGGCTTTTAAGGAATAAAGAATATCCCCGTTTTCCAATAAACTTCCTCGGCCCAGTAAAGTGACCCATGACATGGCGGCAACCACCGAAGGGATTCCATACGGAAGGAGTAAAAAAAATCTTGGCCACTTGGACAATTCTTTTTGAGATCCAAGAACCAGACCTAAGGGAAGGCCCAAAACACATGCCCCCATAACACTCGTGACCGCCTGCACGAGACTTATTTGAACCACTCCAAGAATGGAAGATTCAAAAAGAAAAGATAGAGTGTTCGGCATCCATAAAAATTCTAAGAAAAGATTCCCGAGTGGAAAGAAGACTCCAAAACAAAGGAAAGCCAAAACAATCAAAGCAGAGAGGCCTTGAAAAATTTTAAGACTTATTGAATTGCTCTTCGCCATTCTTTTAACAGACTTTCGATTTCTTTTTGAGACGTATCCAAACGAACGGGATTTTTCGGAAACGGAAGGTTCTCAAATTCGCCCGGTAACGGAGTCGAACGAACCACCGGCAACATCCATTGAGTTTTGGGAATGATCTTTTGAACGTCTTGACTCAATAAAAATTGGAGAAATTCTTTTGCTCTCTCATACATTTTCTGACTTTTGAGACTCGCCTTGATTAAAGCGGCACCTTCGACTTGCAAGGGGCTCCCGTCGTCAAGAATGATGGCGCGATATCGCCTATCGGCATCGCCATGCACTCGATGATAGGCTTCACTTGTCGTATAACTCCATACCAGGGTCGCCTGCTGCTTTAAAAACAATCCATAGGCCTCGTCCCAACCCGGACTTAGAGTTAGCCATTGCCTATGAAAGGCTGACCAAAACGATGAAAACTCCTGGCCAAGAATCTTTTTTGTGAAAAGCAAAAACGCAAGACCGGGAGTGGACGTCCTGGGATCCTCCAAAATCAATTCTCGCTTCCAATCTGGTTTAAGAAGATCTCTTAACTTTTTGGGTGGCGTTAAATTATTTTTTCTCAGGCGATCCGAATCCATCATCCAGGCAAAAACTCCGTAATCAAATGCGACAAAGCCCGTTCCCACTTTGAATAGATCAGGAAGCCCCTTAAGCTCCGGAAAAGAAAAATCGTCTTGAACGGTATGCTTTTTAACTCGCGGCCATAAGTTTTGGTCAATTCCCATCACAATATGAGCGGTGGGTCCGGCTCGCTTTTCATCAATTTGAAGTCGCGTTGACAATTGAGCCGCATCGCCAACGCTTATGAATTTGAGCTTGCAACCGCAGCGTTTTTCAAAAAGAGGCTCGATTTGCTTGGCCAATCCTGATTCCGCCATCAAGGAATCATACGTGTAGACGATGAGTTCGGCTTCCGCAGCCAAATTGCCGTTCATAAAACAGAGTCCGATCAATAGGCATATTAGAGCCGATTTCATTCCGTTAAAGCCTTATCCCAGCACCGATTAGAAAAATATAAAAAAATGTGCTATCTAGGGGTGTTTTAAGGGAGAGCCTAAAAATACGAATTTTTTACTTTCGGGGGATCATTTTTGAAGTTGATTCAACTGTTTAATTTTATTTTTCTTTTCATGGGGGTCCTGCCCACAAATTTAATGGCGGAAAGCTGTGTTCGTTATCTGAAAGATCTTTCAGAACTACGGTCTCGGTATGTTCAGGTGCGCGCAAAGAATTTATCGCCGAATGAACCGTCTCAACTTCCAGAAGGTGTTCGATTTTTTAAAGATCCGGCGGATATTTTAGCAGTCGCTGTGCCCGGTCACCGCCCCATGGATTTTGGCGACGGAGAATTTGCGTTTCACGAGCATACCGCGACGAGAAATGGAAGCCATTCTGCCAGGGTCATCGAAGTTTTCAAGATCCTGGACCACTCGAACGTAGGAAAAGAATGGATAAAAGTGATTACCTTTGTTTTAGACAATAAGGGAGACATTTTCCAATTCATCCTTCATCGATCGATTTCAGAATGGTACGTATCGGGGGAACAGACGGGTTTCATCAATAAGCTTTTGGAATTATCCAGCGAAAACGAAATACCTTTGGGAGTGCAAACCAGTTGGGATGAGATTTATGGAGAACCCGAATTCTGGAACGATCTACCTGAAATTCCCGATTTTCGATCTCCTCTGATTGGAAGACTTCTCACTGAAATCGTTCGTGGCCCCTTTAGTCAGGAGGAGTCAACCGTTCGAATCAGGACATCGATTCTTCGCGTCTATAATTCTCAAGGCGAAATAGGCTCTGTTTCTGCATCCTTAAGTCAAAAATTTCAAGTAGGCGACAACCTAATAGAGTCTCAAACATTTTTAGATAACGACACCCTTGAGGAAATTGATTTAGAAGAGAATATTTTTATCGCCCCCCTTCATGGCCGATCTCTCTCTGAAATAAGACGAAGCATTTTTGAATCTCCCCATGAGCAACGCGGCCAAACAAATTTGGTTCGAATGGAAGCTCCCTGGACGGGATTTGAAAAGACATTAGGTGACACTCAATTTCGCCTCGAATTTTTTAACCCTGAATTTGACGAACGTGGAGTTAAGATCACTCGACCGAAGTCCGGTGAAATCGATTTTTCCGTAAGACCTGTTGCCATGATCATGGCTCCTGAAAACCACAAACCTCATGAACTTAAAAATTTTATCGTGGCGTTAGATGGAAAGATTCGAATCGAAAATTCGTCCATTGAACTCTATTTAGAAAGAGCCGTGCCCGAAAGT
>CAZSZT010000325.1:0-2894 GCA_964611175.1 uncultured Bacteriovoracaceae bacterium | reverse complement strand
CACCATGAGCGAGATAACGTGATCTCCTTGATGCAAAGAGCGGCACTCGGTCAACTTAGTTTAGAAGCCGAGCTCAAAGAGGTCGCGGCCTTCGTGAATGATCTTTTAAGTATTCCAGGAGATTTCATGATCGATGTCGTTCTTTCCAATCATGATTTGTTCTTACGTCGATGGTTGAGATCTGGGCAGTTTATGAAAGAGCCTCAGAATATGACGATCGGTTTAGAACTTGCCCCTGTCCTTGTTCGGGGTGAAGACCCTCTTTTTTATGCGATGAAAAAGTACGGCGTGAATCAACTCGAAAGGGTGCACTTTTTGAAGGAAGGCGAAAGTTTGAAAGTTGGCGATCCAGAGATTCCTGTTGAATTGGGATTTCATGGCCATATCGGGAGTAACGGAGCAAAAGCGAGTATCAAACAAATCCGTAAAAGCGCGGGGCGAGCTGTCTTTGGGCATACTCATACCTATGAGCGAAAGAATGGTGTCGGGAGTGTCGGAACATTTACGCATTTGATTTTGCCGTACAATGCCGAAGGAGCCAGCAATTGGGTTCAGTCCATGGCGATCGTTGGACCGAATTCGGAAATCCAGTTTCTCGAATTTAAAAATGGAATGTTTTATTCCCCGAAGGACAGAATTCCCAGTAGTCGAACTTTCTTTCCAGAAGGTTTTCCGAGAGTCAGCCCACGGAGAGAAAGCTCATCCGGCATCGGCCAAATCGACCAATACCGTCGGGTGGATTAGGCAAAGACTAGCTAAATTTCAAACGGCCGAGGGCCATCAGTGGGAAATAATTTCGGTAGCCATCGTAGCGAAGATAAAAGTGAACCGGGAATCCGGTACCCGTATATTCTTCTTCAAAAAGGCCATCTTCCGTCTTTCGTGATTCTAAAAACTGAATGGCTTTGTGAATTCGATCTTCATAATCTCGATGCGTTTTTTGACAGGCGGCAATCGCTAAAAGGGCCCAGGCGGTTTGGCTCGGCGTCGACTTTCCTCTTCCATGCACAATCGTATTTTCATAAGACTCACAGGATTCACCCCATCCGCCATCTTCATTTTGCCTTTCAAGAATAAAGGCAAGGGCCTTATGAATTTCGATCGAGTCGGCAGGTTCGCCAACGGCTCTAAGTCCAACAATCGCTGCAGAAGTTCCATAGAGATAATTCACTCCCCATCGACCAAACCAAGATCCATCGGCCTTCTGGCAGCGTTTTAGATATCTTATCCCTCGCTTCACCGTCACCGTTGACGCCAAACCTAAGTTTCCAAAAGTTTCCAAAACGTGGCCTGTAACGTCCGGACTGGAGGGATCAATCAGAGACTTCAGGTCCGCAAAAGGAATCTGATTTAAAATTCTTTGATTGTTGTCCCGATCAAAAGCTCCCCAACCGCCATCGGAAGATTGCATGGACTTTAACCAATGAATCGCCGGCGATAGCTCGGCAGTGCTCATTCCTAAGCGATGCAACGCCAAGGTCACCATCGCCGAGTCATCGACATCGGGAAATTGGGAATTATCGTACTGAAAGCACCACGCGGCAAATTTCTCATCTTTCTTAAGCCGAGCCTTAATCGCCCAATCTCCGATCTGCTCAATACGCTGACTCCATAAGAAGTCTTTCGCTTTTTGGAGTCGAGGATTTTCGGGCTTCAGTCCGGAATCCACCATCGCCAGAGCACCAATGGCCGTGTCCCAGATGGGAGAAACACAAGATTGCAAGACCGCCGTGTCGGAAGACTCCCTTAAATGTCGACGTATCTGTTTACTTTCTCCCCGACAAAATCTTCGAATGGCCTCCAACCCCTTTTTGACGGGTGGATCCTTGAGATCCATTCCAAGTGCGACCAGAGCCATCACGGAATTCATCATCGCCGGAATGATTCCCCCCCAATCACCACTTTCTTCCTGGTGATCCAAGATCCATTTTTTTGCCATCCGAATAGCTAAATTTCGAAGCGGCTTTACGGGAGATCGATTCTCGTAAATCGAAACCCCCTTATTGAGAGCCAAGAAAAATTGTTCCCAATTAATCCACGAAAATTTCCAAGAATTGGCTTCGACGATCCACGAATCATCGACGGCCTGAGGAAGCAGAAAAGCGGGATCATGTTTATCTTCAGGCGATAAAAAAAGCTCGTCGACATCAAACAAAACTTTTCGTGCGCGTTGCAAATGAAAAAGAATGGTCAGCGGAATGATCACGCTTCGAGACCAGTACGAGAACTCCAAAATATGAAAAGGAAGTTTTCTTGGTGCAAACATCAGTTCCGGAGGAATGATGGGAACGCCCTTCCAGGGGTACAATTCAAAAAGCGCGAGCCAAATTTTCGTGAACACTCGAGAGCGGGCAAGGCCTCCTTGGGAGTGGATATATCGGCAAGCCTTTTTAAGAGCTGGTTCTTCCGAAGGGATTCCAGACATTCGAAGGGCGGTATAGGCCTCGACCGTAGCACTGAGGTTGCCTGGCCCATTAAAATAGACGGACCACGAACCGTCGTCTTTTTGTTCCTTCAAGAGGTGTTTGCCAAGTTTATGAATAAGTGAGGGTTCCTGGAGGTCGAGCCAGTGAAGGAATAAAATATATTCTGCCGTTAATGTAATATTATCGTCTAAAGGAAAGTGCCAATGACCGTCTTCTTCTTGAAGCTTAAACATCGGGTCGGATGTGTGTTTGGTTAATAGATGCGCCATAAATTTTGTGTAATCACCAAACAAATAAGATGAAATCGGATGAACGGTTCGCCATTGAACTCTGTCATCCATTCCATGAACTTCGGCAATACTGTCAATGCCGTGAATTTGAACTACCGGCAGTCTCGGCAATACTCTTTCGTTAATTCCTTCTCCGGCAAACAATACATTGGGGAATTCTTCTTGCAATCTTTTTATG
>CAZSZT010000324.1:0-2898 GCA_964611175.1 uncultured Bacteriovoracaceae bacterium | reverse complement strand
GTGAAATTTCGAATATCTATAAAAACCACCGTCATGAGTTTTTCGACATGATCTCCAAACTTAATATCGGTGATATTCTTAAGCTTTAAAAGACTGACAAATTCCCAAGGCACGAATCTTCGGTAAGCGGCAGACAGCTGTTCCATTTCTTCCTTAGATGCTTGAAGGGCGGCGTAGCGTTCATCGGCTTGTGAAAGAGCGCGAAGAGCTTGGGTATATAAATCTCGTGTCTCTTTCACTTTTCTTGCGTTGGCGATTAACCAAAGTGAAAAAGTAAGAGTTGCAGCCAAAAGAAAGGTGGTTTGCGTTGAGAGTTGAAAAATAAATTTGATGGCGAACGTAAGGGCGAGTCCGAGAATAGGTTCTTTTAGTAAAGTCAAAAGAGTGTGAAATAGTTCTGAGCCTTGGTAGTGAATTTTAAATTCGTAGTAAGGCATTCCGTCCGAATCAATAAACTCTTCATATTTTACTTCTGCCTCCGGGTAACCCTGACAAAGTGGAAAGGCTGTATAATAGCCGACAGCATTCTGAACGATTAGAGGAAGAAATTCTTTGAGTTCCTGGCGTTCGTCAGCATTTAGGCCTCTTTTGATGGTTGATAGACGAAGATGAGCAAAATTAGAGGTCGAATACAGTGTACTTGTCGATGTAACTTTTACAAATAAAGAGCTTAATCGATGGATATGATTATAGAAGAATCCAATTGGAACAGTATGCCTGAAAATGAACTCGACAGTCTTTCCGAGTATAGGTTCCGTTATCGATTTTCGCCCAACTCGCATGGGTAATTCTTTGCAGCCCGTTTTTTCAATACACAATGTCGCAAACTTTTTCATAACTCCGACAGAAACCCAGTTTCGATCATTCAGGAGGTATTCGGCAGGTAAGCCCACCTGGTGGTAAATGTCATTTAGGTCGACATGAGGGTATTCTTGTTGGACAAACCTTACAATTTCAGCGACGAGCAAAGTGCCGTAGTGTTGTTTAGTAAGTTTTGCGTCAAGCGTATCCATTTTAAACTTCGAAGATTTTTTTGTATGGAGTTTAGATTGGTCCCCTCACTTCTAATTTTATGCCGCTTATCAAAAATCGGTAATGGGCTAGGCAATTTAGCCCATTTTTGGGACGATGTTCTTAGGAATCCTCAATTTAGCTTTGACGCTGGGCCCTAGGACTTCAGGCTTTAAATAAAGTAAGTTTAACTTTGGGCTTTATCTCTGGAAAATATCTTCCAAGTTTTTTATTTTGCTCAACGGATCCATAAATACTCGATAGAGTTAGAATTATGAGATTTTCTTTCGTTTTTCTTTTTGTCGTCATTTCCTTTGCCACTTCAGTCCGAGCTGGGGGAGTTGATCCCACATTAATTTACGGAACGAGACATGTTGGTATGGGGGGTACGCAGATAGCGTTATCTCAGGATTCCTATGCTCCCTTCTATAATCCGGCGGCGATGGACGGAGTGGAAAAGGGTGTCGCGGCTCTAAACATGAGTCCACTGGTGTTTCAATATGAAGCTCCCATTGGGTCGGCGAGTGCGCAGAGGTCCGGAGATATAAACTTTGGCCCCCTCTTTTATATGGGCGGGGTTTATCGTTTACTCGATCGGTTGTCTTTCGGGTTTGGCGTTTACCCGACTGCTCTTCAGGGTGGAAAGTTTTCAAACGTAAGTTATGGTGCAGGAAATTTAGCAAATAAAGAATGGAGTAACCGGTTGGTTCGAATTGAGTTTTCACCATCGGTAGCCATAAAGCTTCTTGAATACGTATCCGTCGGTTTAAGTTATCGAGCGGGTTATACTCGATTCGATAAAAGTGTAGGAATTTTCCAGATTCCGCAGGTTTTCGCTGGATTACATTTGGATTCAACGGTTTCTGCATGGGATATGAATGGCGTAAAGGTTGGAATAGCGGTTAATCAATGGAGGGGCTTTTCATTTGGCTTGACGTATCGTTATGAAACTCAAATCGATCTAAAGGGCACGACGAATGTTAGTGATGGATCAACCATAACACCGTATCGCACGACTCAGGAGATCATTATCCCCTATCAAATACAAGCAGGCATAGCTTATGAATGGATCCCCGATACATTCTTATCTGCGTTTTCTTATGAATTTACTAATAATAGTGTCATTAAAAATGATGCTCCCAATTTAGAGAGTTTTCCATTGTCCACGGTGACACCCCTTAACTATCGGGATGGACATACAATTCATTTCGGATCGGAGTATGTTTTTCGACCTTTTAATAATGCTCGGTTGAGAACTCAAATTGGCTTCGCCTATGATCGGGCGGTTACGAATTCAGCGTATCCCAACCCGGTTCTGCCTCCTCCGAACGATTATTATGGATATGCGATAGGTACCCAGTACGAGAGTGGCGTGCATTCTTATGGCTTAGCGCTTAATTATGGAGAGTATTCTAAGCAAGTAAATTCCATAGACCCAACCTTAGCTGCGCAAAATGCAGTTTTTACGGGAAAATACGGGCTAAAAGTTTTTATGGCGTCACTTGATTATCAAATTAAATTTTAGCATACCAACGGGATGTTGAGTATCGGTTCGAAGAATACAATCGGAAGCGATATCACTCCAGAATCCGTGTATTCTCAGTACATAAATGAGAACAGGTATAAGACCAGCAAAAACCTCATTCTTTTTTTTATTATCGTTCAGATCGTATTGCTCTTGGCATTTGACCTTTTGGTATTGCAAGACAAACTTTTTTTTCTTACAGCCCGACTGATTATTTGCCTTGGATACGTCGCATTTTTCCTCTTTTTGCATTTGGAAGTAGTCCGTCGAAAAAAAACTTTGTTCGAACCTCTGATTCTGATTGCCATGTCGTTTTGGATCGAGGGCTGGTATATTTACTTTCATTTAGATGGGCTATCGGA
>CAZSZT010000323.1:0-2903 GCA_964611175.1 uncultured Bacteriovoracaceae bacterium | reverse complement strand
GAAACAGATGATCTCCGCGTCTCGGCAATCCTGGGCCTCAGAAGCGGGCACTCTTTCATGGATTTTCTTAATTGTCGCCATTTTTTTTCTAGGATTGGATTTTTTTCTTAGAAAGCGCGAATCCCTCGATCTTTGAAAATTGACTTCTTAGGAAAGCCTCTGTTAAGGATGTTTAGGTTGCGTATCGGTAAGGTATAAAATATCGGGTCTTAATATAGGGCGTTATTAGCAGTTTTTATTGGCAGGTTTTTAGGGTGCCTGCGAAAGAACAGAATTTAAAAGAATTAAGAATTTGATAAATTTAAATAGGGTTTAACCATGTCGATCCCTTTTGTGAGGGTTCGTATGCGGGAGGTCATGATGGCGGAAGCGACAGAAGCTTTAGGTCCGTGGAAACGAAAACATCAGCGTCGAAAAATCGATGCTCTTATTAAGATTCGCAGCCACGATGGTAGGACTTATGGATGCCGCAATCGAGATATATCGCCTGGCGGAATTTTTGTGGTGGCCAATCCGAGACAGGTGCCGCTGACAGTGGGAGCTGCCATAACGATGAATATCAAGTTTTGTTCGTCCCCGACTATTTTCGCTGCCGAAGGGCGTGTGGCTCGAATGACACGTGACTCGTCGGTCGAGGCTAAGATGTTTAAGCCGGGTTATGGTATTGAATTTACGCGGATTGATGGTACAGGGAAAAAACTCTTCTCCATCCTCTTAAAGTAAGGTTCTATCAATTATTGGATTTTTTGGCTGATGAAATTGCGTCTCCTTCAAGGAGAGGTTCATTCTTTCGTTTTCGACCCGGATGTGTTCGTATTTCTCCGGCCGGAAAAATTTTAAGCGTTGAATCTTTTTCACGCTCGCGCCTTCGTTACCATTCTAAAAAAATAAAACGAATGAAGTCGGTGATTCCAGGACTCATCGATGCTCATACTCATCTCGTTTTTGCCGGAAATCGAGCGAAGGAATGGGGTTTGCGCCTTCAGGGAATTTCTTATCAAGAAATCGCGCGGCGCGGTGGCGGAATTCAAGAAACAGTCCGCGCCACTCGAATGGCTCCCGAAGATACGCTCGTTCGTTTGTCGATGAAGCGTTTGAAAACGTTCCTTTCCTTCGGTGTAACAACACTCGAGACGAAATCGGGATATGGATTGGATCTCGCTTCTGAGCTTAAAATTCTTTCCGTGATTTCAAAACTTAAGAGGTTATCGCCCGTTCAAATTTTTTCGACCTTTATGGGAGCTCATGCATGCCCAAAGAATTTTGAATCAAATTCAGAGTACATTTCGTATTTAATTCGTAAGGTCTTACCCCGTGTTTCGAAGCTTGCGAATTTTCAGGATGTCTTTTGCGAAAAGGGATATTTTTCGGAGGAGGAAAGTATCCGGTTATTAAACGCCGGAAAGAAATGGGGATTAAAGCCGAAAGTGCACGCACATGAATTTGGGCGAACGGGTGGGGTGGAGGCCGCGTGTCGAGTTCGAGCCGTATCGGCGGATCATTTAATGATTTTAAATCATCGGGACATTCAGAAATTAAAATCTCATCGAGTCATTCCTGTGATCTTACCGGGAACATCATTTTTTTTGGGTGCCAGATATTTTGCTCCAGCAAGAAAACTTTGGGACGCTGGGCTTTCGGTTGCGATCGCGAGTGATTTTAATCCGGGGACGAACCCAACGCTTAATTTGCCCTTGTGTGGAACCTTAGCGGCTGTACACCAGGGTTTGAACTTGGAGGAAGTTTTAACCGCTCAAACCTACCATGCCGCCCTTGCTTTGGGCTTAAAAGATCGGGGTTGTTTGGAAGCAGGGATGCGAGCAGACTTTGTTGAGCTTGATGCGGAATCTTTCGAAGAAATGTATTACAGTTATGGAACGTCGAGGTTAGGTTCGGTTTATATTTGTGGAAAAAAAGTTTAAAGACTTATTTGCCTTTGACTTGGATGGAACCTTGGTCCATCGAGTTCAGAACGGCGAAAGGATTATTCCGGAAACTCTCGTGAACGTTCTGCAGGAGTTGTCGAGTGTTGCTCATCTGCTTGTGGCAACCGGTCGACGTTACCGGGCGGCCGTATCGAATTTAGCTGGCCTTCCTCAAATGCCTTATATGGTGGTTCATAACGGGCTTGTCGTTAAGGATGAATGGGGAAAAACGGTCGAAGTGAAATCAATGTCTTCGCGGGAAGTCGAAGAGATTTTTGAATTATTAAGGGATTTTAATGTACCCGCCTTTGTTGTTGTGGATGGTCATGAACAGCATATTGATTTTCTTTTTCTTGAAAAAGACCTTCGAGCTGAAAATCCGATTGTTTATGCGTATGAAAAATCAAAAGATTATAACAGAGTCTTTTCTTCGGCTAAGGAACTGTGTCAATTTCAAGATCTTCCGTTCTTGGAGGTCGCCATCTTGGGAGATCATTCAGAGCTCTTAAAACTTCAGTCCAAAATTTCTGTACGGCTTCCAAAAAATATTCGAGGATTTGTTGTCCGTAATATCGGTACGGATGGGCTTTCTGTTTTGGAGCTTTGTCCAAAATCAGCTAACAAATGGACGGGCGTGGAATTCGTGAAGAGAATGGTCGGGGCGGAAAGAGTTATTTCGATTGGCGATGACGAAAACGATTTAGAAATGATAAAATATGCGCATATAGGAGTCGCCATGGGCCATGCCGCTCCTCATATTTTGGAGTTGGCAAAATATCGGATTGAGGGGGTTGAGGGTTTGGTTCGGTTTCTGAGGGAGTTTAGAACTTTATGAAAAGGGTCGATCGGTCTCGTTATTATACCTGGCTTTTTCAGGCGGCCGAGACCTTTTATGAGAGGGGAAATTTCGATAAGGCTCTTAAGTATTTTGAACGTCTTATTAAACAGCATGGAAAATTTTTAGAAACGGCGATGAAA
>CAZSZT010000322.1:0-2922 GCA_964611175.1 uncultured Bacteriovoracaceae bacterium | reverse complement strand
GGTCAAAGACATCGATATGGTTTCGGGCGGGCAACGACCGTTTAATCTCAATATTGTCGGACCCCATATGAGTGAGCTACAAAACACAGCCCATCTGGTCCTTGAGAAATTGAAAGATCACCCATGGCTTCGCGATGTCGATATGAATTTTAAATCCGGAAAGCCAGAACTTCAAATCAAACTCGAACAAAATAAAGCAGCGCGTCTTGGAGTTTCCAGCGTTTTCATCGGACAAGAACTCAGAAATCAAGTAGAGGGGGCCGTTCCTGCGAAATTCAGAGAAGAGGGAAAAGAATACGATATTCGAGTACGCCTTAAAGAACACCAAAGAAATTTAAAAGAAGATTTCGGCTCGATTTTTGTTCCGAATATCAACAGCCGACTCATTCGATTAACGGATGTAGCCGAGCCCGTGGAAGCTTACGGTCCCTCCAATATCAACCGGCAAGATCGTGGACGCTATATCCAAATCAACGCCGATATGGCGCCTCACGGCCCAGGAATTGGTGGCGTCATGGCGGACATTAATAAAATGTTCAAAGAGGAGATCCCCTTGCCCCCGACGGTCTCCTATCGTTTTGTTGGTCAGGCTGAAGATTTTAAGGAGCTCATGGAAAATATGCTTCTTGCAGCAGGCTTAGCGATCCTTTTTATTTATTTGATTTTGGCGAGTCTTTACGAATCTTTTGTTATTCCCTTTACGATCATGCTTGTTGTTCCTCTTGCCGCTTGCGGCGCCTTCTTAGCTCTTTTTGTAACTGGACGCTCAATCGATATTTTCTCTTTGATTGGATGTATTATGCTTCTTGGACTGGCGATGAAAAACTCAATCCTCTTAGTCGATCTGACGAACCAACTTGTTAACGAAGGAAAAGATCGCACTCTGGCGATTATTCAGGCTGGCCGAACTCGATTGCGACCAATTTTGATGACAACGGTTGCTCTGATTTCGGGAATGCTTCCTATCGCTCTCGGGCTTAACGAAGCTTCCAAACAACGAACAAGCATGGGAATTGCCGTGATTGGAGGTCTCATTAGTTCCACGATTTTAAGTCTTGTCGTCGTTCCCGCATCATACACCTATATTGATAATTTTCGTATTTGGTCGAAAAAGCTGATGAAGAGCCTTTTTATGAAAGACACTTTTAAAGACGAGTAAACCACCAAAATTGCATTTTTAAAGTATTCCTTTGATAAGGTAATCGTGAAATGGTTTCCCTGATTGTTATCGTTCTAAAACCCCGGCATCCCAGATGCTCTTGGAATTTATTTCTCCGTACTGAACGCTGACCGAACTTCCCTTGGAGAGTGACAAAAACTCTTTTCTTGGAATTCTAAAGATAATTTGGTTGGTCTCTCCGGACGAAGGAAAGCCGCTCAGATCGAACCTCCGACTTCCTATTTTTAAAACCAAAAGCAAGGCCCCCACAGGAAACGGTGTCCCACTCGAAATGCTCATCTCAAAATATTTTCCATCGACTTCCTGAATGCTTTTAACTTCGGCATGGTGAATAATCGGCTTTGGAGCGGGTGGAACCAAGTTAATGAGATCAAAATTTGGATCATTGACGGCGACCCCTTCGACGGCCCCTCGAACATTCAGTCGATTCATCAAAATGTCAGAAATATAAATGGAACCCCTGGGAGTCTCGTTAAAGATGAAACGAATTCCGCGAATATCGTAAAGTCTTGCATTTCCAAACTCAGAAAGAGGGATTCGAACGGTTTGCAAAATGGAATGGAGAATAGATTCGTATCGTGTGCGAACTCCAACCGGTCCCGTGAGCATCATCAAACGAGAAAGGGAAACGGGTTCAGATAAACTTCCGTCCGAATGAACGAGCGCTATATGAAAACTCGTATTTTGAAACAAATTTAAAACACTTTGGGCCCTCGAAACTCTAAAATCCAATGAAGAATAGGAACTAAAATCTAAGCGCTCACCAGCTGCAGCCCAATTGGATTGAAAAAACGTCTTATCGCCTGGATCAATCCACCGGATGAGGGCACTTCTGTGATCGTCATCGTGCTCCACAATTTGCTCGTGAGATAAAAGTATGCCCGAAGAGTCGTTGATAAAACCACGAGTATTAAAGCCAGACGGCGCTGTAAAATCCTCTCCGAGGAAAATGTTGGAGGCATTGGAAGACGGAATATACGAGCGCTCAATTCTTGTGATTTTAGAAAGGGGGGCTGGAAGTTGATAGCTCGGGTCAAAATATTGATTAAAAATACCTCTCCTTTCCTTACCAACGTTGGCAAGAAATAATGCCAGAATGCTGCTTAACGAAGTCATTTGCTGGTCATTAATCGCCCAAGGATCTTGCTGATCGGGCAGAAGACATGAATCGAAAAGGGCGTCGTGCCCGACACAGCCCTCACTATCACTGCGAAGCCAGGTCGTATTATAAAAATTATGGTTCGCACCCCATACCGTCCATACGGATTTTTGTGATGGTGGAAATTCATTGATGATTTTCACCATACGATCAAAGGGTTTCACTCCCTGAAGATCCATGACATCTCCGTCACACATAGGAAGGATTTGATTCCAAACGACTCCTTCCGCATTGAGAACTCGACTTGTCTGGCCATCAACGCCACCGATCTCAAAGAGAGCTCGGAAGGCCATTTTATCTGGAATTCGCTCGGGCCAGGGACTATCAGGATCTTGATAGAGATTATAGGCTGCACGAATACCTTCGCCTCCCCGAGAATGACCAAACAACCCAATTTGGGAAAAATCAATTTTATTCCTCAAATTGATTTTTAACGAAAGGGGGGTCGGGCTTTTCCCATTATTCCATTCGCTGAGTCGTTGAAGATGCTTCAAAATTAATCTTCCTCTTGCGAGATTCAATCCCGAATCTCCTGAAACACCACTCCCGCAATTAATTCCTCTGTTAGCATTGATCGACACAA
>CAZSZT010000321.1:0-2932 GCA_964611175.1 uncultured Bacteriovoracaceae bacterium | reverse complement strand
GAAATGATGCAAACTATTTGAAATAGAGGGCAATTTAATCGGCGAGATGGCTGGTCTTATGAGGGTCAGTAGATTGAGAGCGCAACGCAGAGCACCAAGCAAACCAATAATGATAAAATAAAAACTTCTTTCTGAGTCTTTTGAGGGGGAATTGGTGCTCTGTCCAAATCCAAAATGTAAAACGAAGCTCTTCGCTTCGGCGAAATTCTGCCATGAGTGTGGACAAAATTTAACGTCATCTGCGGCTCCTCAATTGAATGACGATTTTTTTGAAGATCGCTCAACAGGAGTCATGAAACGTCCGTCTTTCGTGTCCGCGGCTCCTCAAGTTCCGGATCACATTCGGAAAAAAATGGAGCAGGCCCAGGAGGATATTGCCGGAAAGCGACGCCTCGTGACGGTGATGTTTGCGGATGTTCAAGGTTTTACGACTCTTTGCGAAAGCCTTGACCCTGAAGCGGTTACAGATTTGATGAATCGCTATCTTGGGCGACTGAGTGAGGTCATTTACGAATTTGAGGGTTATGTGGATAAGTATATGGGCGATTGTGTGATGGCCTTATTTGGAGCCCCTATTGCTCATGAAAATGATCCCGAACTTTCGATTCGTGCGGCCCTGAAAATGCTTTCGGAGCTCGAAAGACTTAATCTAGAAAACCAATTGAAATTGGGAATTCGAATCGGCATCAACTCCGGCCTCGTCGTCGCCGGTGGAGTTGGAAATAATTTGAAGCTTGAATTCACCGTGATGGGCGATGCTGTTAATGTGGCGCAACGTTTTCAAACCGTCGCTGGGGTCAATCAGATCGTCGTGGGGAAATCTGTCGAGAAGGCATGCCGAAACCTTTTTGACTTTGAAATGCTGGAAGCCCAAAAACTAAAGGGAAAAACATCCGAGGTGGAAGCTTTCAGGGTTCGAGGTTTTAAGAAGAGAGAATTTTCCGGCAGAGGTATTCGAGAAAATCAGATGAAATGGATCGGGCGTAAGAAAGAGCTCGATTTCTTTATTCAAGCTCTTGATCTCTTTAAACATGATCGAGGTCAGGCTCTCATGATTTGGGGGGAGGCGGGAATCGGTAAAAGCCGTTTAAAATTGGAATTGAAGAACGCATCCGTCAATCGTGGATTTTTATGGTGCGAAACTAAGGCCATGGCCTCGCGAATGCAAATCCCTTATCACCCCATCAAATCTTTGCTTGAACAACTCCTTAAAGATTTTTTATCGGTCGATCCCGTTCAGAAAAAACCCATTTTAAAAAGTCTTTTTACGCTAGGGGTGGATAAGATTTCACAGGTCTTCATTGAAGACCTTCTTCAGATTAAAAAACTTCCTTCGCAAGCAAATCTTGAGCCTAGCCAAAAAAAGAAATCCATTTGGTATGCTCTAAAATCTGTCCTCGAAGGTTTAGGGGAAAAATCTCCGGTTGTTCTTTTTCTAGACGACGCTCATTTTATCGATCCCCTTTCAGCGGAGCTTCTGGCTTATTTGGCGGCCTCTCCTCGTCGTTATTTTCTCTTGGGAGCGAAACGCCCCGAAGGAGATATTGAAATTCAGGGCTTCAAGAAAATTCGCTTACAATCGATGACTCGCGATGAAAGCCTGGAACTTGCAAAAGAACTCCTAAAAGTTTCAAGATTTCCGGCTGATTTTGAAAAATCCCTTCTTTCCCACTGCCAGGGAAATCCGCTTTTCATTGAAGAGATGGTGAAATCCTGCGTTGAAGCAGGAAAGATTCAGATTCGGGAAGGGCAAATGGTTGGATCTCCCGGAAAGGATTGGTCGTCGATTCCGGACTCTATACAAGGCCTTGTTTATGCTCGTTTAGATCGGCTCTATCAGAACGACCGTGAAGTTTTAGAATACGCCTCGGTAATTGGGAGAACGTTTACCGAGAGTTTACTTAAAAAGATTTTAAATCATCCCGATTGGATTTCAGAAGCCATTCAATTCTTAAGAAAGAGAGAATTCATCTTTGAAGTGGGGATTCATCTTGATGATGTGGAATATTCATTCAATCAGCTTTTGACACAAGAAGTTGCTTATCAGTCGGTTCTGATAAAGAAGAGAAAAGAGATTCATAAAAAAATTGCGGAGATTCTAGAGCTCGAAGCTCAGCAAAAGGGCGGCGAATTTTCAGATGAGTTAGTAGAATCTCTTGCGCATCATTTTGTGCAATCAGATGCTGATCCCAAGAAGTCTGTTCTTTATCTTCATGAGTCCGCAAGAAGAAAGGGGAGTACTTATTTTTGGAAAGGAGCCGAAGTGGCCTATCGAAAAGCGCTTCAAGTTCTTCAACGTGATCAGGGTGACGAACTTAAAAGTGTTCAAATGCAGCTTGAACTTTCCGATCTTCTAAGTCATCGAGGTGAAAAATCCGAATCGCTCGCTCTGCTCTCAAACATTCTTCAAAAAGCCAGCGAATGCTCGGATCTTAAAAATATTTCTGAGTCCGCACGACGTTTAGGCGACACCCATCGAAAGAATGGAGAACTTTCAAAAGCCCAGGAATTTTTAGAAAAGGCGAGGGATTCGGCCGCGAAGTTAAATCATCCCGAAACAGAGTCCCAGGCCCATAAAGCTCTTGGAAATTTTTATAGACAAAGTGGCGACTTTAAAAAAGCTGTTGAAGCATTTGAACAGGCTTTGAAAGCTTGTCAGAAAGACCCACGATCTCTTTTGCTTGGTGAAATTCTCAATGATCTAGGGGCGACGTTCATTGCTGTTCGAGATTTCCAAGCAGCGACTTTAACCTTAAACAAGGCCTTAGACTGGGCGAACCTTCAAAAAGATCGAATCGTTGAATTAAGATCGACTTTGAATTTAGGAAATATTCATTTCCTCCACGGGAATTTCGAAAATGCTTCCGAAAATTTTTCGAAAGCTTCTGAATTGGCGGCATCGGTTGGAGATCCCACGGGCCTCATTCAAGCA
>CAZSZT010000320.1:0-2935 GCA_964611175.1 uncultured Bacteriovoracaceae bacterium | reverse complement strand
GGCAAGGTGAGGCCAAATCAATTATTGATGGGCGCTTATCATCAAAAAAAGAAACAGACGCTTTCAATAAAGCCATGGGGTCCAAAATCCAGGAACAATTAATCGAGGTTGGGGCTTCCAATAGGAAAAAGCGGCGGCGACGCCGATACTTAACCAAACGATCGAAGCGACAAACCAAAAGGCATTGAATTGGCCTTTAAAAAAGATCCACAGAAGTCCCGCGATGGGAAGCCCAAATGAAAGAATGGACAACCCAATTTTCTTGCAGCGCTTTCCCGGAGACTCTCGTTCCTCCTGGAGCGCTTGAAGAATAGATTTTTTAATAACTGAAACAGTCTCGTTCATCGGAGAACTCCCTTGAGTTGTTTTTGAAGAATCTGCCGAGCCCGGCTTAAATGTTGACGAACGGTTGCATCCTTCAGGCTAAGCATTCCTCCGATTTCTTTCGAACCAAAACCCTCCCAATCGCTGAGTAGAATAATTTCTCTTTGGCAGTCGGACAAATCCTGCAGGGCACGAGCAAGATAGTCGAATTCCTGGCGTTGGATGGCCTGAGATTCTGCATTCAGCTGACGATCGCTTTGATAAAGGCCGTCTTCAAATGAAATATTTTCTCGCCGAAAGGATGCCGAACGAACGCGGTCCCGAATCGTATTGAGAGCAATCGTATAAAACCACGGAGCAAATTTTTCACCAGTCTTAAACTGGGACCGGCCATCATGAATCTTCAGCCAGGTCATTTGAAAAAAATCTTCCAGGTCATGAGTGAGGCGCGTCGGAAGGCGTTTTCTTAAAAAACTTTTCAACCTTTCCTCGTATCGATCAAACAATTGTTCAAAGGCCTCCGAATCGCCTTTTTTGTAACGTTCCATCAACGCCTCGTCATCGTCACTCCGCTGCTCACTCATGAGCTTTTCCACCCTTTCCTACGAATTTCCCTAAAAAATGTGACAAAGATTTTGCCTCATCCTAACGACTAAAGTAGGCGTCTAAAACCTGAATCCCTTTGTCTAAGATGAGATCGCCTGTTTTGTTCGGAACTTCGGTCGGAATATCAACCGAATCGACCTCGGTTGTGATCGAGCTTTTCATTGGGGTTGATCTATAGATTCGATCCGCGGGGGCTAAGAGGTCGGGGTAATCTTTGGCGGTATCGGATCGACGAAGGTAACAAAAACCATTTTTCGTTTCTTTTAATCCGCAGCCTTGCAGCATCGTTGATTTCATTTCCTCCACTTTAGAATCCGTTATTAAAATATGGGGAGAAATTCCATCGAGTTCGGGGCTTAAACCGCTCGGCCCATAAAATTGAAAATCTGTAAATTGGAGAACGCCTTTCAAGTGGGCATTAATTCCAAAAACATAAGTCGAGTAACCCGTCCCTTTTCCATGAGTCGTTTCTCCAACCACCATGGCCCTATTGGTCTCTTTAAGAATTTGGGTTGCCATATCAGAGGCCGATGCCGATCCATGGTTCGTTAGCAAAACAAGGGGCTCCTTAAAAATAAGGCCGGGCGTTTCAAGGGAGATGCTTTGAAGACCTTCTTTCGATTTCCATTGCCCAATTTCTCCATAATCCAAAAACATATCGACAAGCGAAAGGAGTTCTAAGACATAACCCCCTGGATTGTACCTTAGGTCCAGGATGATTCCTAAATGAGAACGATCTGAAATCTGGCTTCGGAGTTCAGAAACTTTGGATAAAAATTCGATGGCCATTCCGCGATCAAACTCGAGGATTTTTACATAAATATAAGGGCCTTCCATTCGAGCAATCACTTTAGGTAATGGCTTTGAGTAATCACCCCTAAGAGTAACGGTTTCTCGCTTTTGGGTATCCTTTCGTTCCACCAAAACTGTCAGTTGTGATGTTGGCGAATTTAAGAAAAGATTTTGTAAATCATACCAAGAATCCTGGCTTAAAATAGTGTAGACCGATTTCAATCCGCTCGCTCTTTGGGATTCCACGGAATAGATTCGGTCACCAACTTTTATGGGTGAGTCTTCAAATCGAGTTGCAATAACTTCAACATAGTCCGTTTTAAGATTATATGCTTTTTGGCGATCGAGGTCGGTGACAAATCCAAAATCATAAGTCTTGGAAGTCTCAGGCAGATAAAACCCGGCGTCCCAATCCAAATGTCGAGCAAAGCTTGACAGAAATTTATAAAAAATTTCCGGCCTGCTTTCAGATTGGTCTTCTCGATTGACTTCCCGGTACATATTGATGGGTTCTATGTAATTTCGATCGAGAAAATCTTGAACCTCCCTTAAGTCCTGGCAATTTTTAAGGCGCGAAAGATCGGCGCGTCCTTCCGGGAGACTTCGCGTCTTCGAGTTTTTCAGGTCGAAAATCGTGGCGTCTGAAACTTTACCCTCAATACTATAATAAATCGAATTCCAAACGGAACCGAGAGCTTTGGAATAGAGTTCCGGGGCATCATCTCTTGTTCTAAACAAGTGTTGTTCCAAAACCCCGTAAAATACTTGATTCACTTCGTCGCAATAGGATTCACCGGCAACACCAAATGTTCTTTCCAGGGTCGGCGACGGGGAGGAGCCGCATGCACTTAAAAAAACTAAAACGCCCATTAGAAAATAAGAAAAGGTAATGGAATCTTTCATCATGCGGCTCTTTCTAGCACAAGAACGGGAATTTAATCTAGGGGTCAGGGCACTGAGGTGCCAGGTGGGTCGGATCGATTCGTGATGAGTCCTTCCAAAAAGCCATTGAACCATTGAAAAGCATTAAGACGAATGCCTAGAGCGGAGTTCCATTTCGGGCGGAAGCTGAAAAATGGCAAAAAGGGGACACCCATTAATCCTATAAAATGAAGAAGTCGTCTGGGCCCATTTTCCCGAACCATCTTTCCTTGAGCACGGCCGTACGCATGCATCACCCTTCTCCATTGTTCGATATTTTCGGGGCGATGAT
>CAZSZT010000319.1:0-2947 GCA_964611175.1 uncultured Bacteriovoracaceae bacterium | reverse complement strand
TTAATGTTTCATGTATTAATTTTTTTTAAGTTATTGAATTTACTTATTTTTTACTTAATACATCTAAATATAATATAGACAGATTAAAAGCCGGTCATTTTAAAAAGATCGGAGGGTTTGAGCCCCAATGCAGTGGCAATTTTTAAGATGTTCTTAAAAGAAAGGTTTCGCTCTCCGCGTTCAACGGAACTCGCATAATTGCGGTGAAGCTCTGCGTGTTCGGCAAGATCTTCCTGAGACCATCCCCTCTGCTCGCGAAGCTTTCGAATCGTGCGACCAAATTTTAGGAGAGAACCCGATTTCACGTTATCAGGATCTAACCATGCACACTTTACGTCTACACACTATAAGTGTTATTGATAAAAAATGGAAACAAAAAATGAGTTTGATAAAGAGGAACCGGGGGCTGAAACGGCAGAAAATGAACTTCCTCATTATCCGCTTCAATCGATTGCTTTGCGAATGAACGCATTAGCTCGATTAATTATCTCTGCTAATGAAGCGATGTTTGACTCGGAAGAACGTGAAGGACTTGGATTGATCCTTAAAAATCTTGCAGAAGAAGTGGGCACTATTCATAAACGCCTGGAAATAAAATTGGTCGGGTTGAAACAAAGTTCTCACTCATCAAAATAAAATAAAAAATCGAGGCCCCAAGAAGGGCCTCGAAGATAGCCTCTTACGAGACAGGTTCTTGAACCATTTGTTCGCGTCGAGCGACAAAAGGTATTCCTAAAATGGCCTTGAAATAATTGACGTGCTTTCTCACGCGAACATTGTTCGAAAGAATGAGTGTCAAATATTGACCGTCTTTGCTTAGACGAACCGCTGGTTCTTCGAAAACGGGGCGGATGAGATTTTCGTTTGCTTTGATTTCATTTGATTGATTTTGATTCATAGTATTTTTTCCTTTTAAGTTTTTAATGTGGGGACTCTACCGTCGAGTCCCTCTCTCACTTGGAAATGGAGAGGGCGAGATGAGGATAGAGAGGGAGCTGAGAAATCATGCCGGCGAAGCAAATCGCAAAAGGGAGTGCCAGAGGTACGATCGTCACGAGTCTTTGCGCTTAAGCCGATAAGCAGGATTGAGCGGGCGAGCGGTCCAAGAAAACTAAAGAGGAATATTTTTAATGAATCGTTTGAAAGTCATCAAAGAGAGATCGCAGATAGCTACTTTTTTCTCTTCAAAGGGGAAATTGAAGTATAGTATTTACGAATTGTTTCCAAAAATTCTAAAACTTGCTTTCGTTTTACACTCGGAAAATCTTTCAAAAAAACGTCTATCGAATCGCCGCCTTGGATATAGTCGAGAAATGTTTCAATCGGAACACGAGTTCCCGCAAAAACAGGGCTTCCGCCCATAATTTGTTTCGACTTATAAACAATCGTTTTATTTTGCATTTTGTTCATAACTAGTTCCCGTGAATATAATAAAACTCGCATCAAAGGACATCGGCAAGAACAGATCCTCTCGAACCACAAATTAGCCATTAATGACTAAGGAACATTGGAATTTTCCCGATTGAGATGCCGAAGGCTTTCAATCAGCACTCGTGATGAGAAGAATACGATCAGGCCTGCGATCAAGAATCCTCCGATAATATCGGGCCATTTCGAGTTGAAAAGATAGACGCATCCACCCGCGATGAGAGTGAAAAAATTATTCAAAATATCATTTCGCGTGCAGTTCCAAACAGCTTTCATATTGATATCTTTGTGACGATGAGCAAGGAGAAGGAAACCCGAGGTTAAATTTGCCAGGAGGGCTAATGATCCGACAATCAGCATTGTCCTTGAGATAGGCTGAACGTCGCGACCTAATTTTGAGATGACTTCCACTAAGACACCTAAGCCGAGAATCAGCTCGAACGATGAATTAACGAGAGCTACCTTCGATTTTGCTTGAAGACTTCGATTGAGAACCAGAAGACTCAAGAGATAGACAAATGCGTCACCCCCCATATCGACGGCGTCAGCAAGAAGGCTCGACGACTGAGCCATAAACCCAGCAATGCCCTCAACGAAAAAAAACGACAGGTTAATAAATAACACAATGAAAAGCGCCCTTCGTTGAGAACGGTCTTGAGAGGGATCAGGCATTTCACAACAACTATCGCTCACAACGCAAACTCCTCAGTGGCTCATTCCATTCGCCCGAACTTTCATTTTTGATTCCAGAAGACGATAAGCAATCGGTACTACAATTAATGTAAGTATCGTCGCTGAAATAATTCCTCCCACTACGACTGCGGCGAGAGGTCTTTGTACTTCGGCTCCGGCTCCGGTGGAAATCATCATGGGCAAAAATCCAAAAGCAGCACCGGCAGCGGTCATCATCACGGGTCTTAGGCGCATGGCGGTTCCATGCCGAATGAGTTCGTCACCCGATCGGCCTTCCAGTTTTAATTTGTTAAAGTAGCTGACCAGCACGACCCCATTTAAAACAGCGATTCCAGAAAGTGCGATGAAACCCACAGCTGCCGAAATACTAAATTCTAGTCCATTTAAAATGAGGCCGAGAACTCCTCCGACGAGCGCCATAGGGATGCACACCGCAATCATCGCCGTTTGTAGAATACTTCGGAAGGCTAAGTAAATCATTAAGAGCACTAAAGCGAGCGCAAGAGGAACAAGAATCAACAAACGCTCTCGCGCTCGTTCTAAATTTTTAAAACTCCCGCCCCATTCCATATAGTAACCCGCCGGTAGTTTGAGTTCTGATTCAATTTTCTGTTTGGCCTCTTCGATAAAACTTTGCGTATCCCGACCGCGCACATTCACAAGCACCGCCGCTCTTTTCTTGGCGCTTTCTCTTCGAATATCCGTATAAGTTTCCTCAAATCGAATATCGGCAACCTCATGCAGTGGAAGCGTAAAGTCTTCAACGATGCCGACAGGAACGCTTCGAACCGCATCGATATCGGCCCGGTCCTCTTCGTTAAGACGA
>CAZSZT010000318.1:0-2962 GCA_964611175.1 uncultured Bacteriovoracaceae bacterium | reverse complement strand
TGATCTATTGTTCCTGATTCTCCTTTTTCAATATTGCGCACAGTAGACAAACTCACACCCATTCGACCGGCAACATCCTTACGTGTAAGGCCAGCGACGATTCTATATTGGCGTAAACGATTACCGATGAATTTTGCAATATCTTTATCAGAACTAAATAGTACATTTGTCATATTTATATCCATATAAGCGAGTTAATTATTTAAATTATACTCTATATTTATAAAGAATAGTAAGAATATAAATATTTTAAATGTAATACTAATAACTAATATACAATATTAAGTGTTATATTCATACAATTTAATAAATGGACTCTGGTTAAACTAGCCCGAGTCGATAGTTCACGAATCAGAAATAAAAAAAGGCCGGGAGCCCTACACCTAAACTCCCGACCTTCCCCATGATTAGGATTAACGGATCCTTCGTATCGGAGAAACTTAGAACCTTAACAAGGCGAGCGCCACTTGCGGTGCCTGATTCGCTTGTCCAAGCACGGCGATACCGGCTTGTTGGAGAATCTGTGCTCTCGTCAATTCTGCTGTCTCGGCGGCGATATCGGTATCGCTTAACTGCGATTTCGCAGACGCAATATTCTCCAGCGTGATACTCAAATTGCTGGTGGTATATTCCAATCGGTTTTGAGTCGCTCCCAGAGTGGCGCGAAGCGAATTCAACTGACCCAGTGTTGAATCAATAATGTCCAGTGCATTCTGAGCCCCCGTCTGAGAAGAAATATCCACATTGGAGATCGCCTGATTCGTATCGACCGAAATCGATACGCCTGAGAATCCTAACGCCGTTGAGGCTGAAGCGCTAAGAGTGATCGCGTCGGCAGACGTTAATTTGATCGCTCCGGTAATAATGCGCTCATATCCGGTTGTCGTCAGAGCAAGAGATCCCGAGGCCGCCGAGAAAAGCAATGTGAAACTTGCTGCGAAATTTGTTCCGGCACCAAGCACCTGAGCCATCCCTGTCGAAGCAAAATCACCGCTGACAAAAAACTCAATATTTCGACCGTCCGACGCATACAATTCAATATCGTCAACACTCCCTGAAACAAGCCTTGCCTTCACACCGGTCGAGTTCGAATTCGTGTTAATCAAAGAAATAAAACCGTTCACCGAAGTCGCGGAGCCCGTAATATTCACCCCGTTGATTTTAAGCTCTCCGGCATCGATTGTTCCGGAAAAGGAACCGAAGCTTAGATCGTACACCCTCATTTTATTATCGAGGACAACCGCCCGAACATCCGTGGTTCCCGAGGCGTTATTGATCCCTTGTGCGATCGCAATGGCGGAATAGGAATTACCCGCGCTAGATACGGTGTCGTCACTCGCTAGAAACGTAACGGCCGTTTGACCGTTGATGGAAAGGTTCGAAACATCCGCCGTAATGAAATGTTGTCCCCCGGATTTTGTCGCGACAGCACCCAGGCTATTCGCACGAGCGTTCCCAATGCTAAAAGAAATCGTGTCCCCCTGCTTAAGACCAACTTGCAGTTCGGTTGTCGCAAAAGATCCATCCAAGAGTTTAACGCCGTTAAATTCCGTGGACTGAGCGATCCGATCAAATTCATCCACGAGAGCATCGGCTTCGGAATCAAGATAGCCCCGATCCGTGCTGGAAAGCGTCCCGTTTGAAGCTTGAATCGCAAGCTCGCGAAGACGTTGCGTAATATTCGTCAGTTCTTGAAGACCCCCTTCAGCCGTATTCAAGAATCCAATACCGTCGTTGGCATTTCGAATGGTCACTCGAAGTCCTCGAACTTGAGAGTCCAAACCCGCGGAAATAGCCATCCCGGCGGCGTCATCCCCGGCTCGATTGATTCGAGAACCTGAGGACAGTCTTTCAAGAGCACGAGAAAGACTTTTGGAGGTTTGGTTAATGCTTCTTTGAGCAGCAAGTGAAAGAACATTAGTATTAATACGAAGTCCCATTTTTGATCTCCTATTGTTTTTATCCACACCGCCTGATCAAGGCCCCCCAAGGTGCAGAGCCCTAAATGCAAAGCAGCAACAAACTTGTGAAGCCCTTCGGCAGATTCGATTTGACGCTTAACAAAAAATTGATGCGCTCTTCAAAATGTAGATATTCATTTGAATTTTCAAAACCTTAGGGAATATAAGAATTTTTATGATGCGCCGCTCCAAGTTGATTCAACGCATTAGATGCAGGGCAAAGGGGCAGCGCTCCGATTAATCTTCAGGTGAGAAGTTATCTTTAGGCTTTCGCCGTTTTAGGAGTACCCGTTTGGAGTGGAGCCACGGGAAAAGCCTTAAAAAAGTTAATCGTCGGATTCTTGCGTTCCTCACGTTTACGACGCTTCCCTTGAAGGGTTTTCTTCTTTTTTCGGACGAGCTTCGTAACGCCTGTTGGTGATGGCATCTGAAGAAAATTCCCGAAGACCGGCCGTTCGTCAATCATGAAAAAGGCCTCTTTTGGGCTTCTTATCTCGTGATTCGCTCCATCACTTGATCAGCGATTTGATCGACTAGCTTATCTTTATTAAGATTCAAAAGAAGCATTTGGCGTCTCACCCGCCCACGGGCTTGAGAGCAAAAAACGGTCGCAATGCGCCTTTCATGGGCGCAGGCCTCCTCGCCCTTTTTCTCGATTTCTGTGGTTACCCTCGCTAAGACAGCGGCCATCGCAAAAATATCGATGGTGATATCGGCGATCCGTCTTAAATCGTGTTGTTCATTCACAACGTCTTTACGGTATTTTTTGACCACCGTCTCACTGGCTTCTGAAAGATCCGCGATGGATACCCCTAAGTGCTTAATTTGTTTTGCAAACGAAGGATGAATTTTCTTCGCCATATCGGGAGAAAATCGCTGGCGAATTCTTCTCGTCGCATAACCATAAAAGGCTCCAAAGCCTTTGGCCGGTTCGTTGAAAAGTTTTGTGACGGCCGATTGAGTTTCTTTAAGTTCCGTCGCCACCGCCTGTAATCCTGTTA
>CAZSZT010000317.1:0-2969 GCA_964611175.1 uncultured Bacteriovoracaceae bacterium | reverse complement strand
GAGTACGCGATCGACACGGCGATCGCGTGCCGCGCGCGCGGCTTGAAGAGGATCGGTCGAATGTCGGTCTGGTGTCTTCAGCAACTTGAAGCTCTTCATCCATTGACGAAAGAGTCGGAATTCTTTCTGGGAAAACTCCTCTTCGAACAATCTCGTTTGACCGAGGCCGTTCCGTACTTACGCGGCGTTTTGCATGATTCCAATTTTGAAAATGAAGCGACAGAATATTTATCGTATATTTACGAGCAACTTTACCATGGTGACGATCTCATCCTCAAAACATTGGAGCTCGCCCAAGAAATTTCCGATCGTTCCGATTTGTTTTTTAATTTAGCCATGGTTTGCCAACATGATCAGAGACGTCTCGAACTCGCGCTCCACTTTTTTTATCTGGCCGCCCGGGAAGATCCCCATGATCCCGGACTTCGATTTTCTCTCGAACAAGCGGCCCTCGATTTAATTGCTGATTTAAATCGGAAAAGGAGACATTCGAAGGACGCTTTTCTTTTGATGCTTGTGCATCTCTATCAGGGCTCCACGGGTATGGCTCGACGATACGCGATGGAACTCCAGCATCTTCGATTTCCCGACAGTTTTGAAAATCTCAGCCCGTCTATTTTATGGAAGGACTGGCTCCTTAAGGATGAGGGTATTCTTGGTAAAGCCCTTCGCTCTTGGTTTGGCTCGGACAAAGCTTCCAATATCTCGCATTTAAAAATTATCTAAAGACTTGGCCTTGAAAACCTTCTGGCACTTTGGAATGATACCAAGCACGTATGCTGTCTGATCTCATTATTCGAAATCTTCAGCTGAAGCCCCAGGAATCGCGTTCTTTTGTGGTGAGCTGCAGTGGGGGGGTCGATTCGAGTGTTCTTCTTTATCTCATGGCTCACTTACGTTCCGAATTTCCGATTCAGCTAACGGTCTTTCATATGAATTATCAACTGAGAGGGAAGGAGTCGGATGCTGACGAAGCCTTGGTCATTCGTCTTTGCCAGGGTTTTTCGATTCCACTTCATTGTTTTCGAGTTGACAAACCCTTTCACGAAACAGCGATTCAGGAACAAGCTCGAAAGTTGAGGCTTGAATACTCGAAATCGATCGAGAAAGGCGCGGAATGGGTCGAGGCTCACCACGCTGACGATCAAATGGAAACCTTTTTATTTCGATTGATGCGCGGAAGTGGACTTTCGGGATTGGCTTCCATGAGGATGACAAGTATTCGGGAAGGGCGCAAAGTTTGGCGGCCGTTTTTGAATATTTCTAAAAGAGAAATTATTCGATATGCCAAAGAAAATCGTGTTCCGTATCGGCAGGACCGCTCCAATTTTTCAACTCGGTACGATCGCAATTGGATTCGTTTAAAAGTTCTTCCACTTTTAGAAAGCCGTTTTCCTCAAGTCCGGCGAGCCATGGCCCGCACACTGACCCAAATTCAAGAGGAAGAAGATTGGAAGCAACAACAATTTAAAAATATCCCGGTTGTTTTGAGTGAACAGCCCCTTCTCTTGGACCGCGAATGCCTTAAAACTTTAAACGACGCCGAGCTGCATCGCTTTTTACATCAATTTTTTAAAGAGCGAATGAAAATTCATTTATCTCGAGATCATATCGTGGGTATTTCGGAACTCCTCAAAAGGGAGGACGGGTTTTCGTACAATGCCCCAAAATCCTGGATTCTGCGTTCGGACGCCAAGACGGGTTTAAAAAAGATCAAGATCTTTGTTGCTGAATCATCGACGGTCAATTAGCGAACTTAACGGACTTTAAGACGGAGAAGGTGACTTTTTTAGATTCGGCATTATACTGAGTTTTAGACTTTAAACATGCAACCCTGGATGAAAACAGTTTTAATTTGGGTCTCCATTGGGCTCTTTCTCTTTTTAGCCTTTGAACTAAGCCGTGATTTGAAAACGACCGTTAAAGAAATTCCATTTTCGGAATTTGAAAAGGTCCTTCAAGAAAAGAAAATCAAATCCGTCGCCATCACGGGAGATCTTATTGAAGGCGAAATGATTGCCGACGGAGACAAAACAATTAAGTTTACGACGAATGGTCCTCGTTTAGATGCACAATATGTCGATAAGTTAAGAAGCTCGGGTGTTCAGGCCTACGAGTTTCGACCGGAAAATAACGATACCTTCATGCAGTTTCTGATTGCCTTTGGGCCCACTCTGATCATTTTTATTTTTGTTTTGATGCTGATGAGAAGCATTCAGGTCGGAGGGGGGAAGGCCATGAGCTTCGGTAAGAGTCGGGCTCGATTGATGCGTGAAGAAGAAAAGGGCAAAGTCACCTTTAAAGATGTCGCGGGTATTCCCGAGGCAAAAGAAGAGCTTCAGGAAATTGTCGAGTTTTTAAAAGATCCAAAGAAATTTCAAAAACTAGGCGGACGAATTCCAAAAGGAGTTCTTTTGATGGGAGCCC
Organism: uncultured Bacteriovoracaceae bacterium; assembly: GCA_964611175.1. Lineage (GTDB taxonomy): Bacteria > Bdellovibrionota > UBA2394 > UBA2394 > UBA2394 > CAZSZT01. Next base: position 542 of record CAZSZT010000317.1, on the reverse strand, counting down.
CGGGAACCGGAAAGACTCTGATTGCCAGGGCCATCGCGGGTGAAGCGAATGTTCCCTTTTTCTCGATTAGCGGAAGCGATTTTGTGGAGATGTTCGTGGGGGTTGGCGCGTCGCGAGTTCGCGATCTTTTTCAACAGGCGCGACGTTCGGCTCCGTGTTTGATTTTCATTGACGAAATTGATGCCGTTGGCCGTCATCGAGGCGCTGGCTTAGGCGGCGGCCACGATGAACGGGAGCAAACTCTTAATCAATTACTTGTTGAAATGGATGGTGTCGAGGGAAAAGAGGGAATTATCATTCTCGCGGCAACGAATCGTCCCGATGTTTTGGACCCGGCCTTATTAAGGGCAGGTCGTTTCGATCGACGAGTGGTTGTTCCAAAACCAGAGGTCAAGGGACGCGAGGACATACTTAAGGTTCACGCAAAGAAATTAAAAGTTTCGGATTCGGTCGATTTATCGGTGATCGCTCGCGGAACTCCCGGGTTTGTCGGAGCGGATCTTGAGAATATTTGCAATGAAGCGGCCTTGTTGGCCGCTCGC
>CAZSZT010000316.1:0-2976 GCA_964611175.1 uncultured Bacteriovoracaceae bacterium | reverse complement strand
AGATAATCACCAGGTAACAAATCTTAAAAGAGGGAGAGTTAAATGAAATACATTCCCCAAGGTCCTGAGGATCAAAAAGAACTCCTTCAGGCCCTGAATCTTAAAAATTCAAATGATGTTTTCGATTGCATTCCAAAAGAACTGAAACTTACGAAAGTTTTAGATTATCCGAAAGCTCAATCCGAAATGGAGCTTCGAAAAACCTTCAAAACTATCTCTAAACTTTCCGCCTCGCCTTTAAGTTTTGCCGGATGCGGAATCTATGCTCACGATATTCCTTCGATTGTACCTTTTATTCAAGGACGCTCCGAATTCTCGACCGCCTATACGCCCTACCAGCCCGAGATTTCTCAGGGCCTTCTTCAAGCTATTTTTGAATTCCAAACTCTCGTTTGCCAACTGACCGAATGTGAACTTTCCAATGCTTCTCTTTATGATGGAGCCACCTCTCTCGCCGAAGGGGCGCTCATGGCGTTACGGCTCAAAAAGAAAACTCAGGGAAAAATTCTGGTCTCATCCGCCCTTCATCCCTTTTATAAAGAAGTTCTTTGGTCTTATCTGGATCATTTTCGGGACAGAATTTTGGAAATCCCTCTTCAGGGGGATTCGATGAATCTTCGTGAGCTTGAAACTCAAATCCAAAACGCCGATGTGGTGATTACTCAGAGTCCCAATATTTTTGGGGTGATTGAAAATTATCCGGCTATTGGAGAGGTCGTTAAAAAATCTCAGTCTTTATGGGTCACCTCCACGATGGAGCCCTTAAGCTTTGGATTGATTCGTGGTCCCGGTCGATTTGGCGCTCACATTGTTACGGCTGAAGGACAAAGTTTTGGAAATCCTCCGTATTTAGGAGGATCTTCATACGGATTATTCGCCACTAAAAGCGAATATCTTCGAAATCTTCCCGGAAGACTCGTCGGGGAAACCGTCGATCAGAAAGGGCGGAGGTCCTATACTCTTACCTTTGCCACGAGAGAACAGTTTATTCGACGAGAAAAAGCGACGTCTAATATTTGCACGAATCAAAATCTCAATATGCTTGCAGGATTGATTCATATTGTTACTCTTGGGAAACAAGGGATCAAAGATTTAGCCACTCAAAACTTAAGTCTAGCCGAAAAAACGAAAGAAAGAATTAGAAGAGAAGCAGGATTGTCGATCTCACCATCTCCGACTTTTAATGAGTTTGTGGTGGATCTTAAAAAGCCCGCACATCTCTATGTGGAGGAAGCTTCGAATGAAGATTGGGTCTGCGGTGTCGATCTTGGACGATTCTCAAGTGCCTGGGAAAAGAAGCTGGCTGTCCATATAAGCGAACTTCACGGCGAGCATGAAATCAATCGACTCGTCGAATTCTTAAAGAAGGTGTCATGAAGCTGATTGATCAAATCAACTCGACGATTTTATCTCCGGAGGAGCCAACGATTTTCGAAAAATCTCGCCCCGGTCGACGAGGGTATTCTCTTTCGCCTTGTCCCGTTCCCCTAATCGATCCGAAGTCGGTATTACCCAAAGACCAGTATCGGGAAGATATTCATGATTTCCCTGAAATTTCGGAAAACGAAGTCGTTCGACATTTTGTTCGTCTTTCCCAGAAAAATTACAGTATTGATACGGGCTTTTACCCTCTTGGTTCCTGCACGATGAAATATAATCCTAAAATTAATGAAGAGATTGCAAGAATCCCCGCTCTCGGAAATCTCCACCCGTTGTGGCCCGAAAAATTTCTTCAGCCTGCCCTTGCGATTCAGTATCAGCTGCAAGAACTTCTTTCGGCGGTTTCAGGCCTACCCGCCTTTACTCTTCAACCAAATGCGGGCGCCCACGGCGAATATGTCGGCATCAAAGTCATGCGAGCTTATCACGACGCCAAGGGAAATAAAAAAACAAAGATGATTGTTCCAGACTCGGCTCACGGAACAAATCCCGCGACCTGCACGATGGTCGGTTATGATATCCTCTCTGTTCCAACAGGCCCCGATGGCATTGTGGAGGTAGAGGCCATTGAAAAGATTTTGGATTCCGAAGTTGCCGGATTAATGATTACGAATCCCAATACTCTTGGGCTTTTCGAAAGGAATATTCGGAGAATTTCGGAACTCGTTCACTCGGTAGATGGTCTGGTTTATATGGATGGCGCGAACTTCAACGCTCTTTTAGGAATCGTTAGGCCGGCGGATCTTGGTGTGGATATTATGCATATTAATTTGCACAAGACATTTTCCACCCCTCATGGCGGAGGCGGTCCTGGGGCGGGTCCTGTGGGTGTTCGGGAACATCTCAAAGAGTTTTTGCCTTCTCCGGTGATCGAGAGACAAAAATCCCAATATGTTTTCAATTACAACCTTCCCCAATCCGTCGGACGAATGACGGGATACTTTGGAAATTTCGCCATTCATATTCGTGCCCTTGCCTATATGCTTTCGATTGGAACAACTCCGGACGGAAAAGATACGTATCTAAAGAAAATGTCGACAGCGGCGGTACTTAACGCAAATTACATTCGGGAGCGTTTAAGGAAATATTATCGTATCCCTTACGATCAACCCTGTATGCACGAAGTGATCCTTTCGGATGACCTGCAAGAAAAATACGGAATTAAAACGCTTCATATCGCCAAGCGCTTGATGGACTATGGCTATCACCCTATGACCGTTTACTTTCCTCTCGTTGTTCACGGAGCCATGATGATTGAGCCAACTGAAAGTGAAACCAAAGAAACCTTAGATCAATTTTGTGATGTCATGATTGAAATCGCGAAGGAATGCCAGGAAAAGCCGGACACGGTTTTAAATGCTCCCACCCGAGTGGCCCGTGAGAAAGTGGATGAACTGCGCGCTCAAAAGCAACCGCGCCTCCGCTGGGTGAAGTAATTACTCCACTCTGTAAATTCCGAAGCTTTGCATATAAAGATTGAAACTCCATGGTATATAAACCTTATCATAATCATGAATAATTCGATGCTGGGGGTTA
>CAZSZT010000315.1:0-2982 GCA_964611175.1 uncultured Bacteriovoracaceae bacterium | reverse complement strand
GAAGGCTCCACGGCTCCAGACGAAACAGCTCCTGATTTTAGCGGTCTGACATCTCTCACCGCTCAATCCGATGGAACGAGTTTGCTTGCTAAGTGGCAATTGGCGGAACCCGGTGGTGAAGGTGAAATTATTATCTATAAAGTTGCCTATACTCAAAGAACGGATGAGAATGGAGTTCCAATCTTTAGTCCTTCCGATCCTGTTATCACGGCGGATTCAAATCAAACCGAGGCCGCGATTGGAAATCTTCAGTCTGGTGAAAAATATTATGTTCAAGTGACGGCTGTCGACGATTCCCGAAATGAAAATACTCCCGAAAATCGATGGCTGTCGGCCACCACTTTAGACAATCGCCCAAATGGGGAAATGCAACTTCTCGGATCTGAAACGGACGCCGCTCATAAGTGGAGATTAAATATGAAAATCCAAGATCGTGAGTCGGGTCTCGGCGGACATTATGTTTCAATGGATACGGCTCAGTATCGCTTAAGCCCTGAATCGGCGTGGATCACGATTCAACTTCGACATTTCACGGGGGGAGTCGATTTCACGAATTTACCCACAGGGACCTCGATGAATTCGTCTCCCGAATTCCAACTCATTTGGAATACGCTTCCTTATTTTAAAGGAGAACAATCTCAGATTGAAGTTCGTGTTCTCCTTAAGGATACGTTCAACAATGAGAAGTGGGCGACAACGGATGCACGAGATATGCTGAAAGGAATGTCATATTTCGCAAACAACAAAGTTTATAATTCCGTCAGCTGCAGCCTTACGGAACGATCAAGCCAACCCTTCTCGACAATGTGGTGGATTCTGCTCGCGGCAATTTCCGGAAGCTTTTTCATTATTCGTCGCCAAGTACGACTGATAAATAAACAGGAGGTTTAGTTTCTTCCTTACCCACACAGGAAAGCCATCGTGGTGTCTCCGTGTGGACGACCTTACCGATAAAGAAGCCTCCCCCTCGACGAGGAATATCAACCGGGGCGGGGGCTTCTTTATTTTTAGCAATCAATCGACAAGAGAATCGCCCCATTTGCGGGCCAATCGCCCGAATCTCCACCGTATTATTTTGAATTCGATCTCCTGGTTGAGGACTTAAGATGTCAAAATATGGGGCGCTTCCCTTGAGTTTTAAGTTAATACGTCTCGTAGGGTCGATCAAAAAAACATTTGATTGTTCATCCATATAGCTCACGCGCCAAAACAGAGATTGATTCTTTTCCCAGTTTCTCTCGATCGTAAAAAACTTCGTCGCGGCTGTGCCCGAAAAAATTTTGTTTTTCAACTGAGAATCTGTTCCAACATCCAAGCGATAGGAAACCGCGTCGGGCCCTGCCTGCCACGACAGACGTAACTCTTGATGCCATGGATTAATTTCTAAGTCCACATCCCCAAATTGCGATGAAACGACAACCGGACGCTTCGATATTTTCATTCGAGCCCGATAACTATTATAGGTCTCGATAATAAAACGTCCCTCGGATGATCCCCCACGCCAGTAATAGATCGCGGGTTCTAACCCTTGAGCATCATAAAAATGAGACGGAAAAATGCCAGACTCAACCGGATTTTCGAATTCGCGATCTTTCGCTAAAGCAAATTTTCCATCTCCGTCCCAGCGAATTCGTAAGCCGGGTCCTGGATCCCGGGATTCGCTGATCCACAAAATATCTTTAGGAATCGGGATGGCCGAAGGAATTAAATGAACGGAAATTTTTTTAGGAAGTTCCGGTTCTTGTCTTTGGGAAGATGAGGGCTTTTCTTTTTCAGCTTCTCCTTTCCGGGAAAGAGATTCCACCAGAGGGTTTTCCGGAATCGCCGGGTCCACGTTCTTTTCTTGAAGACGCCAAATGGAAACCCCTAATCCGATAAGAAGGGGAATCGTCGCCGTTATCGTCCATATAGATTTTTTTTGCCGGCGATAAACAACGCCTGTCGTGCGCGCTGTGTCCGGATTTTTAATAAACGAGCGAAGCTTATCTTGATAGGGAAATTGTCGTCGCGCCTTAAGCAGACTTTCAATGTCCTGAATCATTTCCTGAGCGCTTTGGTATCGTTTTTTTACATCCACCTCCAAAGAGCGTTCCAAAATTCTTTCTAAATCAGGACTAAGATCTGGATTAATCTCTCGAGCGGCTTGAAATTTGCCTTTAACAATTTTGAACCAAACGGTGGTAGTGGAATCCCCCTTAACCTTGAAGGCGTGGGATCGAGTTGCAAGCATATAAAGCGTAAGCCCCAAACTAAAAAGATCCGAGCGGTGGTCGACAGGCCTTCCTTCGATTTGTTCAGGAGACGAAAAACTCGGCGTACCGACAAAGACGCCTTCCTTCGTTAATCCATCGTCTATGTTCACAAGTTTCGCCAAACCAAAATCGGAAATCTTCACTCCATGCTCGGAATTCATGAGAATATTGGCCGGCTTAATGTCGCGATGCGTTATTCCCTTTTCGTGCGCGGCTCGAAGCCCTTGAAGGATCTCCAGACCAATCATAAAAACATAGGGCTCGGGAACTTTTGGACAATTTTTAATGAGATGAGAGAGGGTAATTCCGGGCATATATTCGGTCACGACCACCGCCCGGTCTTTAAATTCAAAAAAATCAAAGACCGTCAGAATATTAGGATGCCGAAGCTGAGCGATCACCTGGGCTTCCTTTTTGAACCTCTCGATAACCTCTTTCTTCCCTTCTAAATGCTCGTGGAGGATTTTAACCGCCACCTCGCGATTTAAAACATTATCGAGAGCTTGATAGACCGTGGCCGTTCCGCCTTTTGCGATCCTCGACAAAATAGAATATCGACCCATCTGCGTTCCAACAAGTGGGTCAACCGGCTCAACGACCGTTGGATCAAGACTAAGATCGTCCGACAATTGAAAGTCTCCTTGAGTTCATCCCCACCCTCAATTTACACTGAACCAGCACGAAGTATGAAGTATTCGCTGAGTATCTTATTGTTTTCTTTACTTTTTCT
>CAZSZT010000314.1:0-2983 GCA_964611175.1 uncultured Bacteriovoracaceae bacterium | reverse complement strand
TGTCTCTCGAAGTTCGGGGGGAAATTTTTATGAAAATTTCGGATTTTCAAAGATTGAATGAGCAACGAGAAAGAGATGAAGAGCCTCTATTTGCAAACCCCAGGAACGCAGCGGCGGGAAGCCTGAGACAACTGGATCCTTCGATCACGGCAAAACGTCCTCTTCAGCTTTTTTGTTATGCGCTGGGCTTACCGCTGGATTGCAAAGCGAGATCCCAGGAAGAGCTTCTGGAATTTTTTGAAGCCGTCGGGCTTCCGATCAATCCGGATTTTCGAATCTGCCAAAATATTCCGGAAATTTTTGACTATTATAAGACGGCAATTCAACGGCGGGAGAAACTTCCTTATCAAATTGACGGAGTGGTGAGCAAAATTAATGAGTTTAAATTTCGAGATGATCTCGGCTCAACTTCGAATCATCCCCGGTGGGCCATTGCTTATAAATTTGAATCACCGATCGGGGTGACGGTTCTTGAAAATATCGATATTCAAGTTGGACGAACTGGCATCGTTACTCCTGTCGCGGTTTTGAAGCCGGTAATGATTGGGGGCGTCACGGTGACATCGAGTACTCTTCATAATGAAGAGGAAATTCAACGTCTCGATGTTCGCGTAGGAGATACGGTAGAGGTTATTCGTTCGGGAGATGTGATTCCAAAAATTATTGGCGTAAAGAAAGAAGTTCAAAGGGAGAAGAAACCCACTTTCAAAATGCCAACACATTGCCCTTCTTGCCATACAAAACTCATTCAAGAGGAAGGCTTGGTTGGTCGAAAGTGTCCGAATATAAAGAACTGTCCCGCGCAAATCGAAGGCCGCCTGATTCATTTTGCTTCGAAAGACGCTTTGAATATGGAAGGCGTAGGGCCGCAGTGGATTTCTCAAATGATGAAGAAAGGCTGGCTCAAATATCCGTCTGATTTCTTTTCTATTACGGAAGAACAACTTTTAACACTCGAACGAATGGGCGAAAAACTGGCAAAGAAAATGCGGGATTCCATTCAAAGCCGAAAAAAAACAACTTTAGCTCGAACGCTTTATGGGTTGGGAATTATTCATGTGGGGGAAACGTTAGCTCAGAAAATGGCTCAACAGATGGACTCTCTGGACGACCTCCTTAAACTTTCAAAAGACGCCCTTTTGAAATTAGAAGATGTCGGAGAAGTCGTCGCAGACTCTATCATTCGGTTTCGTGAGGCGGAAAAGGAGGAGCTAAAGAAACTCTCGAAGATCTTGAGTTTTGAAAAAGCCACCAAGCGCACGGGCCCCTGGAAAGGAATGAATTTCGTTCTGACCGGAAGTCTCGAATCCATGACTCGCTCAGAAGCTCAACAAAAAATCGAAGAACGCGGCGGAACCTGCCAATCCTCCGTCACCAAATCCACAAACATCGTCATTGTCGGCACCGACCCCGGCTCCAAACTCGACAAAGCCCATAAACTCCAAATCCCCGCCTGGAACGAACAAGACTTCCTCGACCAGCTCGCATCCAGCTCATCCCCGTAGGGGTCAGGGCACTTAGGTGCCAGGCAACCAACCACGATTCCAATAAAATCAAAGACTTAACTTTTTCATGAAATATGAAGACCTTTTCAGATCTTCCCCGAAAAAGTTAAGTCTTTGATTTTATTGGAAGTATTGCGGTTTACCCGGCACCTAAGTGCCCTGACCCCTACGCAAAGATTAGGGGGTGACGAGAATTGTCTGGAAATAAACTAAATGATTTCAGGTGTTTAGGTTGAGCGAAGGTGGGAACGAATCTTGAATATTTAGGCTCCTAGGTAAGGAGTCGGAGTTATGGAATCAAGAGTGTGGCAGACCGTAATAAAAAATAGTCTTTTTCTTTTTCCTTTAATCGCGCCTTTCGGCATTACGCCAGTGAGTGAAACTCTCGCAGCTTGCGGTGCATCCGTTACGATCAGCGTTTCTCCTTCCGATAATGTCGTCGAAGGAACGACGGTGGTCTTTTCAGCCGTTCTTTCTGGCGGAACTGAAGAAGCTCCCAATTTCGAATGGTATAAGACCCAGACCTCTGGCACACCAGGTGTTTTAATTGGGACGGGCGATACGTATACGATCCCCAGCGCTCAAGCTTCGGACACCGCGTACTACTATGCGATTGAAACGACCTGTGGAACGGGCCCGTCCAATGAAATTCATCTTATTGTCGGAGTGGTTCCCACAATCGTCAGTCACCCCCAAAACCTCACGGTCAGCGTTGGCCAACTTGCCACTTTCAGCGTAACAGCCCAAGGAAGCAACCCTTTCACTTATGTTTGGCAACGTTTTAACGGTGTTAATTGGGGAACAGTGCAATCTGGAAATTCAAGAACCTATTCCTTCACGGCGCAACAACAAGATAATGGAGCGAATTTCCGAGTTCGAGTTCAAAACCCTTATGGTCAGGTGATCAGTAATACGGCAACCCTCACGGTTCAAGGGTCGCTGCCCCCCGAGTCCCCTGCTTTAATTCACCCCACTCAAAATCAAATCAATGTGGATCCACACACCACATTCACTTGGTCCGAAGTCCCGGGAGCGACCAATTATGAATTTCAAGTTGGGATTCAAGCCAGTTGCCCTCAAGCTAACCCCCTCTTCACGATCAGTGGAAATATTCAAACGTATACTCTTCAATACGCTCAGCTCGACCCACTCACGGAATACTACTGGTGCGTTCGCGCACAAAATCAGAATGGGTACTCTCCTTATGCCATGGGACATTTTACAACTCGGGGAGATATTTCCGTTCCCACACTGACCATTTTCCCTTCCACATCCGAAAATAATCCAAGCGGACAAGCCGAAATTTTATTGCGAGCACTTAACGGAGAAGAAGGTTCCGTCGGCCACTTCTATCTCGATCTTCCAGGAGAAAACGACCTCGAAGTAGGCTCCGTCATTATTGGAAATTCTCCTAATGGAAAATTCAATGTCGTCGTGGACACCACCTTAAACAATCCTGAAAACGGAGAACGAAAATA
>CAZSZT010000313.1:0-2987 GCA_964611175.1 uncultured Bacteriovoracaceae bacterium | reverse complement strand
AAAAGCATGCCCGCGAACCTTATCTTTTTCTTCTTGAGAATAAAGAGAAAAAAATCGACGAACATAGACTGAATCGCTAACAGTCATAGGTCATTATCGTCTACGAATCCCAACATCCGGTCAATCGATCGCCAAGAAATCTGAGATTCGCCCCGATTCGCTAAGCCCTAGAAATTCCTTGCATTTAGGCACACCCCACTCGAAAATTGAAATGGGAGGTTCCATGGATTTGTTTCATCCAATCGCATATCAACTCATCGGCCAAACACCGGAAGAGGTGATCGTTCATGAAATGGGTTTAATTGATCGCTTCCACGCGGGTGGAAGTTTTATGTGGCCTATTCTTATCGTGGGCCTGATCGCGGCACTCATTGTTTTCGAGAGGCTTTACGCACTCTTTGTTCACTTTCAGTTTGATAAAGCTCAGATCCTTTCGGAAGTTCGAAACGCCATTTACTCTGGCCGTCTCGTTTTAGTGGGACAGACCCTCATTCATCAAATTATTCAAAGCGGTTTTCAAGCCTTTGAACGATCTCAAAAGGAAGGGGAAGTTCAGATCGCCATCGACGCTGCGGCTTCTAAACACTTTCCGATGGTTGAAAAGAGAACGGCTTATTTGGCCATGATTGCCAATATTGCCACTTTGATCGGTCTCTTAGGAACGATCTCCGGGCTGATTACATCCTTCGCTGGAGCGGCAAAGGCAGATCCAACCCAAAAGGCCACTCTGTTAGCCTCTGGGATTTCCGAAGCCATGAATTGCACCGCATTCGGACTGATCGTGGCCATCCCCTCTCTTTTGGCTTTCGCTTTTCTTCAAGGCCGAACTCAGAAAATCATCGATGACGTCAATGAAGTCGTTCTTGAGTCGATGAATTTTGTGATAACACATCGCGACAAATTACGAGGTGGAAAGGCGGCGGAATGATGGAATTTCTTTATAAGATTAAAGAGGCCTTCGATGCCGGTGGCGCTTTCATTTACCCCATCCATCTGGTGGCAATCCTTTCCATCGCCATTACGATCGAACGCGCCTATTTTCTCTATCTTCGAGCTTCCATGAATGTAAAATCATTCTTGAGACACCTCTCGCCAAGCATCCAAAAAAAAGATTTGCAATCGGCCATCCAATTTTGTGATTCCATCCAAGCGCCCGCGGCACGCGTCTGTAAAAGTTTACTCGTTCGAGCTTTATCGAGAGGATCGAGTGAAGACATTACGGCGATGATCGAAGCATCGATGTCACGGGAAAGCCATCCGATTGAAAGACGAACGAGTTATCTCGCGATGCTTGCGAATATCGCCACGTTGTTAGGATTGTTGGGAACCATCTCGGGCCTCATTCAGAGTTTTGCGGCCGCCGCTCAAGTGGATCCCAGTCAAAAAGCCGAACTCCTTGCGAAAGGAATTTCCGAAGCCATGAACTGCACGGCCTATGGACTTATCGTCGCCATTTTTTCTCTTGTGATGTATGCCCTCCTTCAAGGTAAAACACAAAACCTCTTAGACGAACTTAAGGAAGTCGCCTTTGAAACACGTGCGATGCTTCCACTGGATAAAGTAGCTTAAATATGGGCGTGAGTGTACAAGGCAGCCCAAAGGGCGGTCGGAAAAAAGTAGACGCGGAACTCAACCTCATTCCATTCATCGATCTCTTAAGCGTTTGCATTTTATTTTTGTTAATGACGGCCGTTTGGGTACAAATTTCGAAGATGTCGGCCTTTAGCCAGCCTTCCGGCGAAGCCACCATTAGTCACTCCGAGATCACTCATATTCATCAAGCTCGTGAAGATCGAGATTGGGAATTCTTGATAAGAGAAGAAGGGGTCGAGTTTAAACAAGATGGAAGAACGGTTGGACAATTCGATGTCGAAAAGAGTCGAGAGACAATCGCTCAATATAAAAAGCGATGGGGCGGTGACGGCCAACCCAAGATTAGCCTCCGCGCGGCGGACAATATTGTTTACGAAAAACTCATCTCGGTTTTGGATGCTTTGTTCTTAAATGAGCTGACCCAAGTAACGGTTGGGGGCCTTGATTAATGGCGATTTACGCTCCCGCAAGAAGGATCAATCCAAGCATTCAGCGTACGGGCTCAGACCGAAAAGACGTCTACGCCAGTTTATTTTTGACGAGCATGGTGGATATGTTTGCCATTCTCGTCATTTTTCTTCTTCAAAGCTTTAGCTCTGAAGGTGAACTCATCGTTTTACTTCCGGGCCTGGAACTTCCGAAAGCCGAGAATGTTGGAAGTCTTGAAAGAGCCCCAAGTCTTGTTATTTCTCGTGACGTCATCATGTTTGAGGGAGTTGAAATCGCAAAGACGGAAGATGTGAGGAATCAAGAAGGTTGGGAAATTGAACCTCTTATGAAAACGTTGAAAGATTACCAAAATAAAATTGAAAGCGAATTCTCTTTAAAACCACCTACCGGTCTCGATCTCAAAGATCCCGAAGCCGTCGAAACGGCCAAGAAAGAACTTCGAAAGATGAATATTTCCGCCGACAGACGCCTTGAATTCCAGATTGTTAAAAAAATCATTTATAATGCGAGCTATGTAGGATTTCCCGACTTTCGCTTCGCCGTTTTTGCAAAAGGCAATCCTGATATCGAATAATTGGCCTATAGCATTTGACTGAGAAAAAATCTTCCAAAGACCTTCCCTGAAATTAAACAGTAATTATTTATATACAAAATGGATTTTTAGAGTACAACACGCCTGGTCTTGTCGACAACCGACACGGACAAATTTGAGTGAATTTGAATATGATGATTTTGATTTTTTGGAGACTTTGTATGATGCGTATTAAACTGACCTTGAGTCGGCTGCTCCTTATTCTGTTTACCACCCTCAGTTTCGAAGGCTGCGGGGACGCGGAAATTCAGTTAACACCAGGCGAAAACTTGAAGGAAATCATCGGCAATCATGAAAAACAAGCAACCCTCTCGTCGGATTTTGAGTCATTAAAAAAATCTCTACAGTTATG
>CAZSZT010000312.1:0-2998 GCA_964611175.1 uncultured Bacteriovoracaceae bacterium | reverse complement strand
CCCTTCATGATCTGGCCCGCGCGAAACCAAAGTTCGCCATCTTCCGCGACTTTCACCTCAATTCCTTTAAAAGGCGGGCCCACCGTTCCAAACTTCACATTCGCTTGAGGATTCACCGATAAAATACAAGCCTCGGAAAGCCCATATCCTTCAAGAATAGTGAATCCTGCTGAAAAGAAAAATTCCGCAATCTCTTGAGACAGCGGTGCCCCGCCGCTAATGAAAATTTCAGCGCGCCCTCCCGTAATCGCTCGAATTTTTTTAAAAACCAAAAGATCCGCGATAAAATACGCAAAGCCCAGCCCCAAAGGCATCGGAAGTTTTTTATATCGATACGGATAGGCCTTCTTTCCGACCCGTAAAGCTATTCCAAAAATAAATTTTTTAATGAGCGAACCTTTTTTAATCCGATCTTTGATTTTGGCATACATCTTTTCAAAGATACGCGGAACGGAATTCATCACCTGTGGCTGAACTTCCTGCAAATTATCCAAAAGCTTATCGACGCTTTCGGCAAAATAAATACGAAGCCTGAGAAGAATAAATAAATTATGCACACAGCGCTCATAAATATGACTTAAGGGCAGAAAAGACATCGTTACCTGCCCCGCTTTAAATCGAAAGGCCTCGCGAGCCGCCGCCATCGCGTGAATTCCGGACATGAAATTATTTTGCGTGAGCATCACGCCCTTAGGTTCTCCCGTGGTGCCAGAGGTGTACAACAGCAAACAAAGATCTGCAGGATTTTGATCTCGAAGCAACTGAACGGCAGCTTGCTCGGAAATCGTATTCTTTAAAAACTGCTCCCTCGAAACATACTGAACCCCTTGAGGCGTATGCGGCTTTGAAATCGGATCCCAGCTTATAATGGTTCTTAAATATTTAAGGCCACCAAGCCCTTCGACTTTAGCAAGCGCTTTCGAATGGGAGACGAAAAGAACCACCCCTTCGCATTCATCTAATATATAACGTATTTGTTCGGGGGTATTGGTTATGTAAATAGCCACTGTGGCCGCTCCGATCCACTGAGCCGCGTAATCCGTCAGCAACCACTCTTCTCGATTCTCGGAAAAAATAACAACTTTATCTCCTCGTTTCACCCCCAAGGATTGTAACCCTGCAATCGTCTGAAAGATAAATTCGAGACCCTGCCGATAGGTAAGCCCTTGCCAATGATTGTTTCTCTTCGAAAAATAAAATAGATGGTCTGGCTCGGAACTAAAGAGCTTATAAATGCTCTCGGGAAGGGTTTTAGCCTCAAAATAATCTTCCATTTTTTAGCCCAAAGACTCTGCAACGACTTCGGAAATATCTTTCACCTGAATATCCGAGCGTTCTTTCGATTTTAAGCCATCGGAAATCATCGTCATACAAAAAGGGCAGGCGACACAAACCGTTCTTGCCTTGGAGTCCACGATCTCTTGGGCTCGATTTTGATTAATTCGACTTCCCGTTTTTTCTTCCAACCACATCCGCCCCCCACCGGCGCCACAGCAAAAGCCTTGCTCTCTTGAACGCGTTAATTCAATGGTCTTTTCTCCGGTTACCGCCTCAATAATGTCGCGGGGCTGATCGTAAATGCCGTTGTAACGGCCAATATAACAAGAGTCATGGTAGGTGACTTGTTTGAACTGATCCGATTCTGGATGAATCCGACCGCTCGCGATGAGTTGATGAATATAATCGGCATGATGCTGAACCTCGTAATTTCCACCAAACTCGGGATACTCATTCTTGAGGGTATTGAAGCAATGGGGACACGACGTAAGAATCTTTTTAACCTTATATTTTTCTAAGGTGTCTTTATTCAGTTTAATCATTTGTTGGGCAAGCCATTCATTCCCCATTCGGCGTGCCGTTTCACCATTACAGCGTTCCTCTCGCCCGAGAATTCCAAACTTAACTCCTGCCTTCTGAAGAATTTTCACGACACTTTCAACAACCTTTTTGTTTCGATCGTCGAAACTTCCCGCGCACCCGATATAATAAAGAAATTCAAAATCTTGATCGGCGTCGTATGGGGGAACGCCTTTTTCGATCAGCCAGTCCTGCCTCGAAGAATCTGAAAAGCCCCACGGATTGGAAGAAGTTTCCCAGTTTCTAAAAACATTCGTCGCTTCGTCGGGATTGGACCCCTTATTCAGAACTAACGCTCGCCGCATCTCCACGATTGAATCCACATGATCGATGAGAACCGGGCAGGCTTCGACGCATGCCCCACAAGTCGTACAATCCCACACCAATTGATCCGAGTAGGTTCCTGGGACTAAATCCTTTTCCCATAGCGCCTTTTCTTCGGAAGACAGCCGCGCTATAGCTGTTTCATCCCTTTGACCTGCAAGCTTAAAAAGAATAGGGGCTCGCTCGGAAATAGCTGCCCGCATTTCAATCATCAACGTTTTTGGTCTTAAGGCTTTACCGGTTGAGGCCGTCGGACAAAACTCGTTGCATCGACCGCATTCCGTGCAGGCAAAAGAATCCAAAAGATTTTTCCAGCTTAAGTCCTCCGCCTTCTCGGCTCCGAATTTTGTAATGCTCTCATCTCCGAGGTCGGGCGTCGAAAGTTTTCCCCGAGGTTCAATTTTCGAAAACCAAACATTGGGAGCGGCGACGATCACGTGAAGATGTTTTGAAAAGGGCAGATAATTGAGGAAAGCAAAGACGATGGCCAAGTGCGCCCACCATAAGGTTACCTTCAGAGATTCGGAAACAAATCCATTTGGCCAGAGTCCCGACAGCCATACGGCAAAGGGCTGAAAAGATGCGAATTCATCATGGCCCTGACGAATCTCGATCGAGTGGGTTAAAAGATTCGTGACCACCAAGCCCCAAATGAGCGCCAAGATAAAATAAGCATCGGCTTTTGATTTTAAAGAGTTGTCCGCCATACGGGCCGGTCGAACAATGAGGCGCCGATAAAAAGCTGCAGCCACTGCGATGAAAACTAAAAAATTAAACAAATCTTGGCTAAAACTATAGGGGCCATAAAGAGGTCCCA
>CAZSZT010000311.1:0-2999 GCA_964611175.1 uncultured Bacteriovoracaceae bacterium | reverse complement strand
CTCCTGCATCAACTCTTAAGCTAATTGGCGTCTTTGTTGCCTCTGTATCGACCTTCGTTTTGCCGGGTCGTTTCTTAAGTTTTGAAAAGTCATATTCCTTCTTCATAACTTCTCCTCTCCTTGGGTGTCGCCTTGCGCGCCGAAATAATTCTAACGCTTGATTCCTATCTTTCACAGAACGCTACCAATAAAATTCGACTTTTTGTCGAATGCCCTATCCTAATAAATCGATCCTCGTCGTCACTATGATCTGGATCAAAAAACTCAATCGAATAAGGATCCGCCCATATTGTTTGGGCCTCTTCGAACCAAACTTCATGCTTTTTAAAATTGGCCTCGTTCTTTTCATCGTCCCATTCGAACAGCACCTATTTATAATATTTCATTGTATATACAATGTCAATAATGGAAAGATAGCACTTCATTCGGGCTTAATTATTCGTATAAGTGATTAACAATCTGATGCAGTTCTATATCTTCTTTCTGAAGCTCTTGGATCGTCACGGACACCTTAAATTTGCCTAACACGACTTTTTTAGAATCATCGCTTTCCGTTGGCTTTAGCCATATACGAAATAACTCAGGGTACTTCCACACCGGGAAAGCAGAACTCGGAGAGAGGGAGATTCGAACTCCCGTTACCCTTTCGGGTAAACACGCTTTCCAGTTCCCCACGAGATTTTGCAAAATGTTCTAAAGTAATAATTAAACCACTTTAAAAACAGAACGGCTTCTCCTCGATCTTGGTTATTCGAAGTTATTTTTAGCTCGTTTTAGAGGGTCTGTTCCCTGAATGTTCCCCAAATTATACCCCCATTGACGATATGTCTTAAATATGAGACATTGTGAATTGACAGTCTCAGTGGATTTTGGAACTGTGACTCGTGCTTGTTATAGGCAAAGCCTGTCAGAGGGAGATTGGCGAGCTTCCAGAAGAAGTTCGAAAGGATTTAGCTGATCTGGTAGCCCGCTTAGAAGAGGGACATATGCTTTCTCTACCCATTTCTAGGCCAATGCCAAGTATCGGCAAAGGTGTTCATGAACTGAGGCTAAAAGACCGCTCGGGAATATATCGAGTGATCTATGTGTTAATTCAAAAGGGTCGAGTGGGTTTGCTTCATGCATTTAAGAAAACAACCCGGGAGACCCCAAAACAAGCAGTAGAGCTTGCGAAAAAACGATTAAAGGAGCTGGTATGAAAAAATCGACGCCTAGGGAACTTGCAAAAAAATTAGGTGTCTCCGCTTCTGATGGTCTCGAAGCTGTTTTGAAAGCCGAACTCATATCGGCAATTCTCAAAGCGGCAGAGAAAAGAGACCTCACCCATGCTGAGATCTCCAAAAAATCTGGCGTTCCTCGAAGTGCAGTTACTGGAATTTTGAATGGTAGCCTTCAGAAGGTCTCTTTGGATCGAGTGCTGCGATTACTCGAGGCCGTACATTTAACGGCTGAACTTCGAATCAAAGAAGCAGCTTAAACGCTCCCTAGATGTTTCCTAAAATCAATAATCTAAAGTCGTCTAAACTGGGACACCTTTTCCATTTTTGATGAGACATGGATGACACAATTATAGCCTCGGCAAGTGCGCCGCCTGGCTTTTTCTAGCCTATTGTCCGACTCCAAATGACTGTAATTTATGGCACTCTTCTTGCAGGAAAAGTTCCCAGGAGATTTTATGATTAGACTTAACATGAACGTTTTCTTCACATTATTTGCACTGACCTTGACTTCGACCTCCGCAAGCGGACAGGAAGAAGATTCTTCAGTTGGGGCTCAACCAAAAGATACCCCTGAATATTGGATTCTGGACGCTAAATCAAAAATCAAAGCAGATCTCGAAGAAAAGGGAATCACCCAAGAAGATATTGAAAAGACAAAGAAATATTTAGCAATAAGGGAAGAAATGCTGCAAATGTTTGAAACATCTCAGGAGATCTTTTCGAAAGTTTTTATACTTAATGACGAACTAATGATGCCTCCCGGTCAAAAGCCTGAAGGTGAACGCATAAAAATTACTGAGGAAATCGCTAAACTTTTTTCCGAGAATGAGATTCTACAACAAAATATAGATGAAAAAATAGTTCAGCTTAACAAGTATTCAGAAGATGAAGATTTCACAAAGAATAAAAATACCATCACAGACGTGATGGTTGCCCACGGAAAAGAAGCTCAAAGACAATTGGTAGACCTTCAATACTTTGATCTTGCCGAACACATCGATTTTCTTACGCCAACGTTAACGGAAGAGGATCAAATTCAAATACAAGTTGGTACGGAACTTATGTTAGAAGTTCTCCTAGTAAATCAACTCACCAGCGAGGCTGAAGACTTAGCGGCAAAGGCAAAGGCAAAGCTGAAACCGATTGAAGATCAACAAAGCGAAATCGAACACGAAATACGCGAAATTACTTATCAACGGGAAAAAATGGAACAAGAGCTGAATGCTGACGCTAACAAAATATTCGAGTTAAATTCAAAATTTAACGCCCTTATTACTAGAAAAAATATTGTAGACTCCTCACTGAAGGAAGTTCGTCAATTACAAAAAACTGCGGACAAAAAGATTACAGAAGCTAGAGCTGCTCTCTCGAACTATATCGAACTTCGCAATAAGAGATTGGAAGAACTCAGAAACGAAAGATCTAAAGAAGACAAAGAAGGCTTTTTGCCGAGCCAGAAAGAACCTATCGCATCGACCATTTACGAAAACGGAGTTCAGAGCACTTTCAGTTCTCTCTTAAAAACTGGTACAACTGACAATTCTGGAACTGCGATTTGTGTTTATGGGGACAAATGTTGATTGAATGAACAATCCCAAAGGAATCAAGTTCGGCGCTTTCATAGATCCTCCAATCCTAAAAAATAATATCGGCTTCATATTGGCCTTAATCGGATTTTAATGGCTCATCCGTCTTTTGAAAACTGAAACGGAATGTTCCCCAAAACCCGAAAATGTTCCCCAAATTCCATCAAATGCTCAAATTATTGATTTCAACGAA
>CAZSZT010000310.1:0-3003 GCA_964611175.1 uncultured Bacteriovoracaceae bacterium | reverse complement strand
TTTTGTAACCGGCGCTGGTGAAAGTGGCGCGGCCTTGGCGAAGCATCCCGGAATCGATAAAATCGCTTTCACGGGCTCGACCGAAGTGGGCAAACTCATCATGAAGGCGGTTGTCGGAACTCGAAAAAAATACACCCTGGAACTCGGCGGAAAATCGGCCAATATCATTTTTGAAGATGCGGCAATCGATCAAGCCGTCGAAGGAATTATTAACGGAATTTTTTTCAACCAGGGGCATGTTTGTTGTGCTGGATCCCGACTTTATATTCAAGAATCGATCGCCGAAAGCGTCATTCGAAAACTCAAGGATCGAATGGAAACGCTCATTGTGGGAGATCCTTTAGATAAAAATACGGATATCGGTGCGATTAACTCGGAACTTCAACTTGAGAGAATAAAGAAATATATACAAATAGGAAAATCGGAGGGTGCTGAATTTTATCAAATCGCCTGCTCTCTCCCAAAGAAAGGGTATTGGTGCGCACCCATTTTATTTACGGGTGCATCTCAATCTCATCGAATTGTCCAGGAAGAAATTTTTGGTCCCGTGTTAACGGTTCAAACCTTTAGGACCGTGGAGGAAGCCATCGAAAAGGCTAATAATACACCCTACGGACTCGCCGGTGGGGTTTGGTCGGATAAAGGATCTAAAGTTTTTTCCGTGACGAATCAAATTCGAGCCGGAGTTTTATGGGCGAATACCTATAACAAATTCGATCCGACTTCTCCATTTGGTGGTTATAAAGAGAGTGGAGTTGGCCGGGAAGGAGGGCTTCATGGATTAGCCCCTTATTTGGAGGTGGCTTAAGAATGACGGACAAAACTCTTAAATTTGAAAGAAAACCAAAAGGCGAATCGTCATCGACGTCTCGCCTTCCTATTCCAAAAACTTACAAAATTTACATAGACGGAAAATTCCCACGAACGGAATCCGGACGATATTATTCTTTCGAGTCTCAAACGAAAGACCTTCGGCTTAATCTTTGCCGTTGCTCCAGAAAGGATGTGCGGGATGCCGTTACCTCCGCTCGGAATGCTCAGAGCCGATGGGCGAAAGCAACCGCCTACCTAAGGGGCCAAATCCTTTATCGAGTGGCAGAGATTTTAGAAGGTCGAAAGACACAGTTTCTGGAAGAACTCGGCTGGCAAGGAACAAGCCAAGAAGAAGCGGAAATCGAAGTGAATACATCCATTGATCGCCTCATTTATTTCGCCGGATGGGCAGACAAATATCAACAGATCTTTAGTAGCGTGAATCCCGTAACATCTTCGCATTTTAATTTTTCGATTCTTGAGCCTACAGGAGTTGTTGGAATCGTAGCTCCGGAAAAACACGCTCTTCTTGGATTTGTTTCGATGATTGCACCAACCATTGTAGGAGGTAATACGTGTATTGTGATCGCGCCGACTCAGAAGCCTCTGACAGCCGTCACTTTTGCCGAAGTTCTCCAATCTTCAGATCTTCCGGCCGGAGTCGTCAATATTCTTACGGGTTATCGATCTGAATTGCTGAAGCCTCTAAGTTCGCATATGGATGTGAATTCGATTTTGACAGCAAATCTCGCGAGTGATGAGGAAGACTGGAAAGAAATTCAAACCGTGGCGACTCTCAATATTAAAAGACTTCATTCGTGGAATCCTTCCTCTTGGATCGACTCTGAACTCGAAAATCCTTACCGGATTCTCGACACTCAGGAAGTGAAAACGACCTGGCATCCTGTAGGAATCTAGCATTCCTTAAACGAGGGGAAATAAAGTTTTAAGAAGAAAGCAAAAGTTTATATCCAATTCCGTAGACCGTTTGAATTTGGCCGTCAATCTTTGCACACTTTCGCTTTAAAGAGCTCATATGTTTATCGACTGTTCGAACGGAAACATCGTCGCATTCTTCGCCCCAAATTTCAGAAACAACACTTCCTCGACTAATGACTTCGTTCTTTTGACGATACAAAAGTACAAAAATTTTAAATTCCAAAGGAGTTAGTGGGAGAATGGCGCGCTCTGTTTCCGTATGAACGGCCACTTGCTGTTTCTCGAAATCAATCTCAAAATTCTGAGACCGCAAGATGAACTCATCATCTAATCTCTTCACCGGTTTTGAAAGGGCGCGAACAACGGCCGATCTCTCAACGGCAAATAAAAGAGTTTTTTCCAACAACTCCGGATTGACATTCCCTTTAATCAAACAATCCTGAGCCCCCAGCTTGATTGCTTCCAGCCCCCATCGGCTATCATTGTGTCCTGTAAAGACAACGACCGGAAGATGAGGAAAGCGTTTTCGCAAAACAATTAAGGTGTTCATGCCCGAACTATCCGGCAAATTTAAATCAAGAAGAACGACGTCAAATTTTGACCTTTCAAGTTCAAAAAACCCTTCCGCCAACCGACCTACCGTCTTGAGATTGAATTCTTGATCGGTTACCGAGTTAAGATGTCTCTCGGTTATCTGAATATCCGCCAAAGAGTCTTCGATCAGTAATACGGAAATGGAACTCGAAGTCTCCGTGTTAACCCGATGATTAAAACTACTCTTCACTTGATTTGATTTAATATTTAATTGATCCCCAGCTTCCATATCAACAATGCTCATTTAATCATGGTCCTCCGCGTAACTAATGAATCCTAACTTATGCTGTCTTCTTTATTTCTTCCTTGCCTTCCGACTCAGAAAAAAACTCGAAGAAGAACCTTACCCCCCTTTTAGATGCGCTGCGGCAATTCGAATTCCCCGCCCACAACGCAACCCTAGGATGCAGTACCCGTTGTGAAAACTAAAACGTACTAAGATCGGCTAGACCGTGACCAAAAGGTCGTTGGGAATATCGTGATTTTTTCTCGCCACGATAGCGGCATAGTAAAGGGGATCTCCCGTCACACTCAATCGATGCTGGTAACGCTTGAGAAGAAGAAGGTCGATGATTTCTTCTTGAATCATGAGATTAATCAAACTTGCAAACGAACTTCCGCCACGACCTTTCTTTAAAAATTCGTCTTTAATGTTAA
>CAZSZT010000309.1:0-3012 GCA_964611175.1 uncultured Bacteriovoracaceae bacterium | reverse complement strand
CCGTCGTCGAGCGCCAGGCCGTGAGCCCGCGCTCCACCACCTCGACCGGCATCGCCGCCACCTCGGCGTCATCGGGCTTGCGCCCCGCGACCCGCTCGCCCCGCGAGTCGACGATCTCCCGATTAACGTACGCCCTGTCATGACCAAATCAGGACGTGCCGCATAATGAGCTCGATCAATCAAAAAATATTCTTGTTCAGGCCCAAGCGTCACAGAAACGGAGCCGACGTCGACATCCCCTAAAAGTTTTAAAAAGCGAGTGGCTTGTTTTGAAACCGCTTCGATCGAACGTAAAAGAGGTGTTTTTGTATCGAGAGCATCTCCATAATAACTTAAGAAAGCCGAAGGAATACAAAGAGTCTTTCCATTGGTGGCTTCCATGATGAAAAATGGGCTCGTTGGATCCCAAGCGGTGTAACCACGAGCTTCAAAGGTTGTCCTCATTCCGCCACTGGGAAAGGAACTTGCGTCAGGCTCCGATTGAATCAGGGCCGATCCCGTAAAACGCTCAATGGCTTTTGTCTGCCCGGTTTCAGAAGATTGGGTGTGAATGAAGGCATCATGCTTTTCAGCGGTCATTCCCGTCATGGGTTGAAACCAATGACAAAAATGAGTTGTGCCTTGCAAAATCGCCCAGTCTTTAATCACCTTGGCGACTTCATCAGCGACGCCTTTCGGCAACGGATTCCCTTTTTGAACCATGGCCACTAAAGCATCGTAGGATTCTTTAGGGAGCTTCTCTTTCATTTGATCAAGACCAAAAGTGAGGCATCCAAAGTATTCACTGACAGGAAGGACTCGTCCGACCGAATCCATCGGCCGATTAATTTTTCGAATTTCACGAGAAATAGCCGCCTGATTGGCGGCCGCTCGCACAGACTTAGACATTTTTCATCTCCTCTTTCACCTTCAAAAAACCCTCTACTGAAAGCCTTTTGAAAATTATTTGTGGTTAAAACCCCCAAGAAGCTCAAAGAACCTCTGAGGATCTACTCTTTTAGTATAAACTTTATCATCGACGTAGACAAAGACGTCAAACTCTTTTCCAACAACCCATCTCGCCTTAACGGCTGACGGTTTCGGAAGTCTTAACGAATTGTAAGTCAGGAAAGCGCTCCTCTGCCTTCTGTAAAGCGTATTCGGAAGAAACAAGAATAGCCCACCGATCTTCAGCATCCTTTGAAAGAATGGTGTCGTAACTTTTTGCCAAGGAACTCAATGCGTCAGAAAATTTTTCACGACTTTCCTTCTTGGGAAGAACCCATCGAGCCAATCGGTAAGCACAATTTTCAAAAAGGGCTTGCGCTCCGTATTCATTTTCCAATCGAAACTGGATCACGTCGAATTGAAGCTGGCCCACAACCCCGATCACGATATCGTTTGAGTTCTGCGGAAAAAAAACCTGCGAAGCCCCCTCCTCGCAGAGTTGTTGAAGCCCCCGATGGAGTTGTTTCGATTTTAAAGGAGATTTCAAAATGATTTTTTTAAAAAACTCGGGGGCAAAATTTGGAATCCCGAGAAAAGACAGATTTTCTTTGGACGTAAGAGTGTCTCCAATCTTAAGATCTCCCGTATCATAAAGGCCGATCACATCTCCGGCGACCGCATGGTCGATTTGGGCTCTTTCAGACGCTAAAAATTGAAAGGTCGAACTCAATCGAATTCGCTTATTTAAACGTCTATGCTGAACTTCCATCCCCTTTTGAAATTCCCCTGAGCAAATACGAAAAAAGGCGATTCGATCTCGATGGCGAATATCCATATTCGCTTGAATTTTAAAAACAAAGCCTGAGAAATCGGATTCATCCGGCTCGACGATTCTTTCCAAGGCAATCCGAGGCTGGGGCATCGGAGCAATTTGACAAAACTTTCGAAGCAACATCTCAATTCCAAAATTATTGATCGCACTTCCAAAAAACACGGGTGTCATCTCACCCTGAAGATATCTTTTAAGGTCAAAACGATCGTAAACCCCCAAGACAAGTCCCGTTTGTTCCAAAAATTCTGAGCAGAGGTCCGGCTCCAACCATTCCTTCCAACGAGAATCATGAATGCCCTCAACTGGAATTCCATCGGGCCTTTCCCGACCGATCTCGAATGGACTGAAAAGATTTTCTTCCAAATGATAAATGCCTTGAAAACTCTTTCCAGATCTTAACGGCCAGGTCACGGGACTTGCTTTGATTTTGAGAGTTCCTTCAATTTCATCTAAGAGTTCCAGAGGAGATCGACATTCGCGATCGAGTTTATTAATAAAGGTCACGACGGGAATTTTTCGATCGCTACAAATTTCCATTAATTTTTTCGTTTGAGCTTCAATCCCTTTGGCTCCATCGACGACCATCAAAGCTGAATCCACCGCCGTTAAAACTCGATAGGTATCCTCCGAAAAATCCTTATGGCCTGGAGTATCCAATAAATTTAAACGAAATCCCTGATAATCAAACTGGAGGACTGAAGATGTAACCGATATCCCCCGTTGTTTTTCAATTTCCATCCAATCGCTTGTGGCATAGCGGGCTGCCTTTCTGGCTTTCACGGTGCCCGCAACTTGAATGGCTCCGCCAAAAAGCAAAAGCTTTTCCGTTAAGGTCGTTTTTCCGGCGTCCGGATGCGAAACGATACAAAAAGTTCGTCGGTTTTCAAATTCACAAGGCATTTCGCTTTGCATTACCTGTTTTTGTCGAAGAAATCGATGAAGTATGCGAAGATTTCAGACGTGCTTTATTTCCCTGCTTTAAAACAGCTCTCGACAAGATTATTTTTCCTACTCCTATTCTTCATGGGCCCGACCACCCACGCCTATCAAACCAATTGGGTCGCCGGGGCTTCCAAGCATTCACGTGTTCGATTGATTTCCGAATTCGATAGCGTGGCTCCCGATACTCATGAAATGAAGGTTGCATTGCAGTTCGAGTTGAGTCGGGGCTGGCATACGTACTGGAAGAATCCGGGAGATATCGGTTATCCACCCAAACTTCACTGGACTCTTCCCAATTCCTGGGAAGCTTC
>CAZSZT010000308.1:0-3049 GCA_964611175.1 uncultured Bacteriovoracaceae bacterium | reverse complement strand
GAGGAAAAGGAAGTGAAAGCTTCCGAGATTATTTCTTACTTAAAGAATCTTCTTTTACCTTCAAGATAAATTCCCAAGGGCGAAATTCCTGGTTCCCCGATGGGAACGGGTAGGGATAATTTTTTATAATACTTATCCCATACTTGATAAGAGATTGAATCTATAGATCCAAAGTACATAGGGCTCAAATGAAAAAGAAAATCTCCTTCCTCGTTTCGAAAATTTTCGTAAATTAATTCCGAGCAATAAAACTTTCCATTGTCGATTCTAAATTCATCGTCGTAGGCTAATCCCATTTGTTTATCGATTCTAGTAACGGATTCTTCCGCCAGACTTCGATATTCGGGTTTCCACTGGCCTAACCAATAGCCATTTTCTTGATCTTTTCCCCCAGACACCCGCGCTAAAAATTCAGTGAGGGATGTTTTTCGAACGCCGCCCTCCGGCCAGGCCTCTAGAACCATAAGATTGCCAGCCTCTTTGAGAATCGTTCCAATATGCGAAAGGCGAGGCTTGACTACACGGAACTGCTCCAAAGTGACATCTTCAATGGCGTTACATAAATCTCCACAATCAAGATCCAAAAAGATTAAGTCTCCCGTTTCCAGAATGAAGGTATCTCTTTGAGGTTCTAAAGTAGTTCCTAAAGCCACGAAAGAGGGTGAAAGGATGCAAAGAATAAGGAGAAGACATTGGAAAGGCCGTGATTTCATGTTACGTACTAAGGGTAATGGCAAGAGATGATCTGGTCAAAGTGGAAGGCGTGGTTACCGATGTTGCGGCCGGCGGCATTTATAAGGTCAAGTTGGATATGAACCAACAAGAATTAAACGCCAAACTTTGCGGAAAAATGAGACGCTTCAGTATTAAAGTCCTCCCCGGAGACCGAGTAACCGTTGGATTATCTCCCTATGACCTTACTCACGGACTTATTCTTTATCGAAACGAGTAGGAACTCTTCCTGGGACTAGTTCCAATTTCGAAAGTTCGAAAATCGGATAAGAAAAGAGGAAGGAAAGATAATAGAGACGAGCCAAAACCAAACCCACGAAATTTGGTTTTGGCTTTCTACGTAAATTTTCCTTCCTCTTTTATTATCCGATTTTACCTCCGAGGGTTGCGGGTTCTAAAACCCGCTTATATGGCGAGTTTACGCCATTTGGCTGTCGTTAAAATATTCGGCTATCCATGTCATAATAAAAAGAGATGGAGTTCTTTCTGTGGGGGCTCCTTCCAGGGAGGGAAGATTGTTGCGTGTGAGGCTGTTCAGGACCGTTTTGGGAGGGTGCGCTTTTAGTTTTGGGCTTTTATTTTTTCATCTCTCCGTTGATCTTGTTTTTGCATCTTCCGATGAATGGAGACGAAATTTAGCCGAGGCCTGGGCACCAGTCGTTTATCAAGAAGTCTCCCTCGAATTTTCGCAAGGTAATGGCTTTAACCCGGTCGATCATTTGGTAGGCCTCTTTTTTGATGGAAACGAAGATCTTCGAGATAATGGAACTAATTTATTTAGGTTATCCAACGATCAGGTTCGAGAAATTTCCGCAAATGTTCCTGTCTATTACTCCGTTATTGAAACCGAAACTCACTACTATATTAATTATATTTTTTATCACGCCATTGACCTTAATATATTAGGGCACACCCACGATACTGAAAATCTTTTAACGATCGTTCAGAAGGATCATAGCCATTATGGTAACCTCGTCATGCATATTGCAAATGCCCATGGGTTTCCCATGATCTATGGGGAAGATCGTCATGCTGAAACTCAATGGAGATCGAAAGCCAAAAATTCGTTGGCCAGAAAATTTCTTCCCCTTTTAGATCGCCATTCGACAAAGCACCATTATACGGATCGCCCCCTCTATATTGATCGAGAATCTTCGAAAGCGATTCAAATCTTCTCCGCGACAAAAACCCATGCCCTTTATAAATGGAATGCAAAAGCCTGGCGGGAGTCGGACGCGAAAGGAGTCGCTTACTATTCGAAAAATTGTTTGGAGTGCCCACGCGATATTGCGGTTCAGTCCGGGGGTCTGCCAATACAATCCTATCATCTGATGAGTTGGGATGACTTAATGTTTAAATACTTGGCGTTCGACCAGGAAGATCGGTCACCATCCACCATTTTCGCACGAGCCGATTTTTCACTCGCTTTCAATGAAGCCAATCTTCCGGACGGACTCATCCCGGGTTTTGGGGAAGAACGACTGGCAGCAACACTTTTTTATCGCTCTTCTTTTAAAACGCCGTATCAACTCAGCGATCCCGCAATGGTTCATAAATACTTCGCTGGCTCAAATGCAAGCCTTTCCCAACTCTATCTTTACAATCCTTACTTCAGCAGGCCCGCCTACCCGATCCAGCGAGCGTCACTTGAATAATTTTTTTACAAATCTTCGTCTTCAATCCATTCATGCAACTGATCTTTGAGATCGTGTTGAATTTCATCCGTTCCATCCCAATAATGTTCCGCATCAAGTTCTACATAATCCGCAAACGGATCATACGGATGAAAAATTTTTGGAGTTTTGTGAAGATCTTGGAATTTGTTGGCACGATTCATATCCACACCTCCTTTAATGAGTGATATCACCATCAGATTAAAGGACGCTTACCGCCTTGTTATCGTACCAAGGTCTAAGACAAGACGTTTTATGTCGGAAATATGGAATTGAAAAATTCCGTTCGACTTTGGACGCCACATTTTTCAAAAATGGTTGTCATATGAAATTTAATTGTTTTCTCGGTATTGCCCATCACGGCGGCGATTTCCTTATTGGATAAACCTTTTAATACAAGATGGGCAATTTCACGTTCTTTCTCTGTCAAATGATGTAAATCAATGAATCTCTCCATCAGAGCCGAAAGGAATTTTGGATCTTCCCAGATATCTTTGAGAACGGGGACGATTAAATCCAATTCGGCGGGTTTTTCCAGGAGATGGTAGGCACCATGATTGATTGCTTCCTTCGCGAGATCGTAATTTCCTTTAGTGGTCACCACGATCGTGGGAATACCTCGTTTTTCCGCCATTTTGATCATA
>CAZSZT010000307.1:0-3050 GCA_964611175.1 uncultured Bacteriovoracaceae bacterium | reverse complement strand
CGGGTGGAACTTGATATTCCATTTGAGTACCAAACAGTCGCGGCTTCTATCAGTCCGTGTGAATTCTCACGAGTGTTATCCAATCTCTTGAACAACGCCATTGAGGCGATTGAAGGAAGACGCGAAGGAAAAATTCGGATGAGTCTTGCTTTCATCAAAGACACCTCATCGTTCGTTCGTATTGTCATTGAAGACAACGGCAAGGGGATGAATCGAGATCTCTTAGAGAAAATGCGAGTGATTCCCGATTCCTTTGGAAAAGCCAACGGTCATGGCATGGGACTTCGACATGCGCAAAAAGTCATGCAGCGTGTGGGCGGATTTGTATTGATTGATTCCGAAGAAGGAGTTGGAACAAAAATTATTTTAGCTATTCCTCTACTTGCCCAGCCGAAGTGGCTCCAGACAACACTTCCACCCGTTCTTCCTGACCAACAAATTGTCATCATAGACGATGATGCGTGTGTTCATCATCTTTGGAAGGAAAGGCTCGGAGTAGATCGTTGTATTCATATTGAAAATGTCGAGGGCTTCAATCCTCGGGACTATGACATGGAGAAGACTCATTTTCTAATCGACTATGATCTTGGAAAGAATATGCCGACTGGCATTGAACTGATTTGTAATCATCAACTTCAAGATCGAGCGGTTCTCGTAACAGGAAGCTATGATGATCCGACCATTCAGCAAAATGTGGAAGCTCTTGGAATGAAGATGATGCCCAAATTTCTTATTCATTTGAACGAAAATGATTTGCCGAAAAATGTCGCCGCTTCCGTCCAACAAGCCGATCTTGTTCTGATTAACGACGAAGATCTTGTGAATGACTATTGGAATTTAAGAGCGGGAGAATTGGGGAAAAATCTCCTTGTTCTTTCGGATGAATCCTCTCTCGATCCTCACATTATTGGAACACAAACTCCCATCTACATTCACAAAAGCATAAAGGGCAGATCGGGATTAGAAATCGCTCGTGAATTGTTTAGGAAAGGATTTTCGGAGCTGTTTCTCACTACTGGAGATCCGACTTTGCGATTGGATCATTTTCCGTTCCTTAAAGGAATTGTCGGAAAAAGCTTTCCAATCGGATGAGGAGCACCATTAAAAGGCCGCGTAAGAATTAATAGAGTCCTCAGCTCCTCCATGATAGCGGTCATGAATGAGCGAAACGACGAAAGGTGAACTTCTCTATGAAACACAAGGTCGTCTTTATCTACTCTTTTCCAAATATTGTTGTTGGAAATGCGAAAACTCAAGTCCAATCCTTGCTTTGGGATGTGTGATGAAATCGCATCCTATTTTAAACGATTTTGAGGGCAGCGAATTTGTTTTCATGAAAGTAGGAACCATGCCGAATCCCATTTCAGATTACTTGAAGCTCTCTTTTCCCCAATTTTATAAGGATTATTCTCGAACTCAAAATGAAACGTATTATATGAATCACTGCGAACATTGCGGAGCCAAATTTGGTGCTCATTTCACCCAGGAGCCGACTTCACGCGGAGGGTTCTTTCCGACGACCATTGAGGAAGCGGCTCAAATTCTTGTCCGAGAAACGTCCTTTTTCATGACTTATCAAGTTCGTACAATTGAAGACGAATATAGTGGAAGTTTCACAGGATGGGATTGCGATTATTTCTTGGGAAATGAACTCATTTGGGAGCACGCAAAAGGAAGTCCTTTAAGACATGGAGCATTTTTTCATGAGCCCGTAACTACGGGCTTCGATGAATCAAATAAGAGATGAATTTATAGAGACTGATGAGTTCTGCGATGTATAGAGCGAATTTTAAAATGGTAAGTTTTAATTTTTTAACTCTCGGAAACTTCATTTGAACAACGAAGCGAACGAAACCATATTGAGTAGATTTTTTTCTCATTCCATTTTCTCCTTCACACACGGCTGAGGAGAAAATGGCATGATGAAAACCTAAGAAGTTTCGCGGAGAAATTAGGTTTTATCGAAAGAAAAAATGAATATGTCAAAAACGGAAGCGATCATTTCAACAGAAGATGATGCAATGTATTCAGGAACTTCCTTAGCTGTACGGGACTAAACGATTTACATTTGTGACAAAAGACGCGCACGACCTTTACAAGCAGTTTGAATTCGAAAATTTAAAAAATCCTGAGATGTATATGGAGATTAATCGGTCTGGAATCTATAAAACTCTGAATGAGGAATGACGGGAGTGCGTCCGCAATTGTCTTTTGTGTAAGTCCCTGCGCAATTCGTTTCCTTTTCAAATAGCCTATTGGAATGATGTTTTTAAGAGGTCACTGGAACGCATCCAAAGCAAGATTCTGCAAAGCGGCTCTTAAAATTTTCTGATTGTAATTGGTATCTTCTGAAGCGGGAATTTCACGCACGTGAATAGTGAAATCAAAAATCGTTTTCCGCTTTTGCAACGATAGTCGACGCATTTTTCTCGCGTTGGCTTTCTGTTTTTTTATACAGTCTTTACAACGAGAGTCCCGCCGCGATCCCTTTGTATAATAGCATTCAAATATTTTCACTTCATCGCAGAGGCTACATTTTTTTCTGACTTCGCCTGGCGAAATATCTACACTAAAGTCTCTTGTCATTTCCTACGTCTCCTTGATCGCCTTTGCGGATTTAATTACTGAACCAAGATTTGACCACCTTGCATCATATTCATGCCGCAGCCAAAACGAATTTCGCCTTTCGCGAGACTGCCAAGAGGGACTTCCACAGTTTGATTGAGCGGAAGATCCATTTTAATTTTCTTCGCTGGAACTTGAATCTGCGTAGAACACGTTGAATCCGTTTTTCTCGTGATGCGTAAAATAACGGGAACCCCTGGTTTCGCTTTCAATTCGTTGGGTTCAAATCCCTTCTCAGTGACTGAGACCTCAAATGTTTGAGGCGATTCCTTCGCCACGACATTCGCCATGGGTGCAACGATCGAAAGCAAGGCTACAATTTGAAATATTTTCTTCATGATTCTTCTCCTCATTAAATTTCTTTCCATGTCAGTTTCAATTCTTCTCTGGCCTTCCAAATATAAAAAATAACAGGATAGATAAGC
>CAZSZT010000306.1:0-3051 GCA_964611175.1 uncultured Bacteriovoracaceae bacterium | reverse complement strand
TTTTCGGTGTCTAACACGGCCTCACCGCGACATCCGTGCAATAATTTTTAAGACGTCTTCTCTAGAAACGGGCGTTCCAGGAGAGAAAATAAATACCAAATTTCCTCGCCCACTAACGACAGCAATATCTTTACCCGATAATGCAAGTTCTTTTGCTTTGGCTTCATGTAAGTTCGTCAGTTCAGTTTTAAATTCTTCGGCAATCTCTGGAGTTTTTCCGGTAAAGACAATTTGAGTACGCCCGTTTCCAAGATTTACAAAACTAAGTTGACTTTCTAAGCCCAGCTTTTTCTTGGCAAGCGAGGGGGCAGCCCAGGGTTCGAAAGGACCACTGGCAAGGGTAACCCGGTCACCATCATAGACCAGAATCTCTTTATCCAATTTTTCGCCCATAGAAATCCGAGAAGCAATCACAGTATCGGCGCCCATATTCACGTCAGCCCTAAATTCGGCCGCCAATTTTTGCCGATACGGCAAATCAAAGAAAACCCTATCAAGTTCGGCCTGAACACCGGTCATGAGTTCAATTTGATCTTCTGAAGAAAGACTTCCAAATCGATCGTTCGCAGGTATTCCCGAAGAACCTAATAGAGACTTTTGATTTTTTAGAGCTTTGCCATAAATCCTTAACCAGGCTTGACCGAGTTCGACAGACGAACTGAGTTCTGGCTCAGAAAAACCTTTACCTCCGAAGACATCAAAATCTTCATATTGAGTGGCGGCCTTTATCAAATCTAAATCAGAGCTATCCTCCGCAGACTGCTTCCATGCCCTTTCAACTTTTTTTTGGATTTCAGGAAACACTAAACTTTCCTCAGAAAACAGAGTCTTTATCATTCCTCCCCTCTCAAAGGCTTGAATAACAATGGGTAAATGATTTGAAATCCAGGTTGTCGACGAAAGATTTCCCAAATCTCGATCACAACAATTACCGTTATAACGTTCGTGAATCCACCGAACTAACTCGGATACTTTTTGATCGAGTGTTTTATTCTTTGTGGAAGCGATATCGCGAGCCTTTTTTAAGATCTGAACGGACAAATAATTGTCGGAAAAAACCACCGCATTCTGAACCACATAAATGGCTGGCGATCCATCACCCAAATTATCTGTGATAAGGAATTGATGATCCATAAGAAAGCTTCGCAAAAATATGGGGCCATAAGTTTTCAATCCTTCATTCAGCTCTTTAATCAAAAGACCAGTGGTATTTTGCAATGGCTCATTGGGATTATAATGTTCGGCATGATGATCGGTGACGATTAACTGTCGAATCGAAAGAGGAAGAGCCTGATTTTTCAATTCTACCGGAAGACTTCCTTCGTTAAAAAGATCAACATCGACCGATTGAATTCCTAGTCCTAAAGCAAAATTTTGTAAGATTTTATTTTCTTGTTCTGGATTTAGTTTAGGAAGGCTCCGACTCATATTCGATTTATTAATCGAAATAATTACGGCATTGGCGGTCTCCTGAACCAATTTTACAAGCTTCACTGCCGTTTCTGTCGGCGCAAAAACGCCCGTTTCAATACTTTCAATTGGCTTAAGCTCTAATAAGCCAGCTCCTTCCTCGCTTGGTTTTGCACCTAAAAAATCAGCGACCTTCATTTCAAGTCTTCTAAGGTCCGCCAAAGCTCCCTGCTGCGCGACTTCATTACTCATTTCGAGGAAACCGGCGGTTGGGAACAAAATTCGTCTCTCCGAAAAAATAACTAAATGTAAACTTAAGGCTTCTCGAATTGGTAGTGAATAAATATCTAGACGAGTCTTTAAAAAATAATCGACCTCGGTTTGAATGAAATCCGAAAGTTTCTTCGTTCTCAAGAGACCAATTCGACCCTCCACTCGACTCAAAACTGCAGAAACAGCAGGAGATGCTTTTCGCTCATCGCCTTTCGATTGTTGCAATCGTGCGAGTTTTTTCCAGACGATCTCACGACAATTGGGCGTTGCATGGCAAAGCGTCGTTGTCAAAACACACGAAATAAGAATTTGCAAAAGAAGCCTCATACACCTCGTTTTCCTTGTAAGTAGAATGCAAAAACCGTTCCCCTTGATTCTTCCGTTTAAGCAATCGTAAGAGCTCCTTCTCACTCCACTACGCACGGATTAAAGGGGTTCCTGGGGCATTCGTACCCCAAGGATGCGCTATTCGATGTCGCAGTTACCTGGCACTTAAGTGCCCTGACCCCTCCAAAAAGGCGGGTGATTTCGGGGGGATGCGATATGCGATGAGAATGCGGACGATGGCAGGTGAATTGCATATTTTCTGTTTCGAGGTGGCACTGGTGTTTCGAATGCTTTCTGTAACAGCTTTGATTGTTGTCTTCGGAATGTCGGAGGGATTTTCCGGAACAGATTTTCCGATTTGTCATCTCTCGAATGAGAGCGAGCAAGATAAGGAAATTAAAGATTTTTTCGAAAAAATAGAAAAGGAAGTTCAAGAAGATACTGAAAATCATATTTTCACTTGTCGAGCCGATGGAGGCGTAGATTGTCGAATAGTTGAAGAAAACGGAGAGGCGGAAAACCCAACTGAGAATGACAATCAGCTTTCTAAGGCTCAATCCGCCAAAGAAGAAAGAGTGCGAGAAATTTTAGGAAAAGGTTCCATTGAAGTCAAAAACCCCCTCGGAAGTATTCTGATGAAAAGGAATAACGAGGCGATTTCGATTTCCGTTAATGCGGAAGAAAGAACCGTGGACCTTTACAATTCCACAACCAAAAAATTGGAGACTCGTCCGTTACCTGAAAATTTTAAATTGGATTTGGATTCTGCTACGTTAAAAGGAGGAAAACTTATTTCGGGCGATCAAGAACTCGATCTCGTTGATTA
Organism: uncultured Bacteriovoracaceae bacterium; assembly: GCA_964611175.1. Classification (GTDB taxonomy): domain Bacteria; phylum Bdellovibrionota; class UBA2394; order UBA2394; family UBA2394; genus CAZSZT01. Next base: position 215 of record CAZSZT010000306.1, on the reverse strand, counting down.
TTTTGATTCCGATCAGTCTCCAACGGATTCTCCTCTCCCTTACTTTCCACCGCATAGGGGCTCTCGCCATCAAATTCTTCCCAATCCAGAAGATGAAGAAGATGCGCTTTTGTTTTACGACCCAAAGAAACAACATATTAAGAAATTTATAAAGTCAGAATAAAAACGAGAAAAGGTAAATCAGAAATCCAATGCCACCTTTGGAAATTCATTCC
>CAZSZT010000305.1:0-3060 GCA_964611175.1 uncultured Bacteriovoracaceae bacterium | reverse complement strand
GTTTGCAAAAGAAAGGGGAGTGTCCTTCACGATACGTCTCGTTAAAGGAGCCTATTGGGATTATGAGATTATTCACGCCGAGCAAAATGGATGGCAGCCACCTGTCTTTTTAAAGAAGGCAGAATCCGACGCGAGTTTTGAGCTTTGCACCCGAAGTCTCTTGGACGCTTATCCAGCAATCGAATTGGCGGTTGGATCCCATAATGTTCGTTCAATTGCTCACGCTCTTGCTTATGCGGAGGCTATCGGCCTTCCAAAGAATGCTCTTGAATTTCAGATGCTTTATGGAATGGCCGAGCCTTTTAAGCTTGCTCTTATTAAGATGGGCCTTCGTGTTCGTGAGTATGATCCCGTCGGAGACCTTCTGCCTGGGCTTTCCTATTTAGTCAGGCGGCTTTTAGAAAACACTTCGAACGACTCATTCTTAAAACAAAGCTTTATGGACAAGACGGGTATCCATGAATTGCTGAAAACGCCTAAGGTTTAGTAAACTAGCGCACGATAGGAGTCCTAACCATGATGATGTTGCCCTTTAAAAACGAAGCTTATCTTAATTTTGCTTTAGAAGAAGATCGAAAAAGGATGGAAGAGGGGCTTGAGCGGGTGAAATCTCAGCTCGGGAAATCCTACGGTCTTCATACTGCAAGAATTTTAGAAACCTCTCCGAAATCAAAAATCGAAAGTGTTAATCCCGCTCATTCGAATCAGGTCATTGGAAGTGTGGAACTCGCAACGAAAGCTGACGCCGAAAGGGCACTTCAGATCGTAACGGACGGGGCGAAGACCTGGAAACGAACTCCCGCGGAAAAGAGAATCGAATTAACGGAAAAACTTGCCGAATGGATGGCCGCAAGGCGCTGCGAGCTTGCCGCATGGATGGTTTACGAAGTGGGGAAAACTTGGCGTGAAGCCGATGCCGATGTTTGCGAGGCCATTGACTTTTGTCGCTACTATGCTCGTGAAATGAATCGACTCGCAGAGCCACGTGTGACTCAAATTATCGCGGGTGAAAAGGATCTTTTATCTTATCATCCAAAGGGCGTGGCCGTGGTCATTGCCCCGTGGAATTTTCCTCTAGCGATATTAACGGGCATGACGATCGCTTCTCTTGTTACCGGAAATACGGTTATTTTTAAACCTGCGGAGACGTCGGTTGTGATTGCCGCGAAATTAGCACAAGGCTTAAAGGAGGTCGGATTTCCAGAATCGAGTTTTTATTTTCTTCCAGGAGTGGGTGAAGAAATTGGGCCACTTTTAGTCAACGACCCTCGGGTGGATTTAATTGCCTTTACGGGATCTGCCGAAGTGGGTCTGTCGATTATTCAGTCGGCGGCTCAAAAACCTCATCCGGCTCAGCGAGGTGTAAAAAAAGTCATTGCCGAAATGGGCGGAAAAAACGCCATGATTATTGATGATGATGCCGATATTGACGAGGCGATTGCAGCCTGTGTTCACTCGGCGTTTGGCTTTCAAGGACAAAAGTGCTCGGCCTTGAGCCGTTTACTGGTTCATGAAAAAATTTATGATTCTTTTGTGAAACGATTTATCGAAGCGACTCGATCGTTGAAAATCGGAAATCCAGGAGACCCCCAGTATCAAGTCGGTCCAGTGATTGATGAAACGGCTCAAAAAAGAATTCAATCCACGATCTCGGATGCGAAGCAACGATTGAAACTTCTTTATCAGGCCGAGAACCTTCCAAAAGTGGGCTATTATGTTTCACCAAGCATTTTTGAAGTTGAAAACGCTGAAGATCCCCTTTTTCAAAAGGAGATTTTTGGACCGGTTGTTGCTGTCATGAAAATAAAAGACCTTGATGAGGGTATACACTTAGCGAATTCCGTCCCTTACGCTCTTACCGGCGGGATCTTTTCTCGGAATCCAAGCCATATCGAGAAAGCCAAGGCAGAGTTTGAGGTGGGGAATCTCTATATTAATCGAAGTTGTACTGGTGCCATTGTCGAACGACACCCCTTTGGTGGATTTAAAATGTCTGGTATTGGAAGCAAAGCCGGAGGGCCCGATTACTTACTTCAGTTCTTAGAACCTCGGACTCACGCTGAAAATACCGTCCGCCGTGGATTTGCGGGGTAACGGACTCTTCCAGACGACGGAAATCTTGAGGACTTTCACCTGGCACTTAAGTGCCCTGACCCCTAAAAAAAGTTTAGGGATTTCGAGAGTTTGTAGAGTCCGAGGAGGGCGAGAAGTACGCAGAAGAGCCGGCGTGTGCTGTCGTGAGAGAGGCGAATGCGGCGGCTAAGAACGGCACCGGCAAGAGTTCCAATAACGAGCGCGGCGAGGGTTGTCATGGATAGATCCTCAAGAGCGTCCCGACGTCTGTTTAAATAAATGACAAGAGCCGTCGACGACGAAACAAATACCATGGCGAGACTCATTTGCACCGCATCTTTCATGGGAAATCGAAGAACTTTATTAAATATCGGAACATTAACGACACCTCCCCCCAATCCGAGCAATCCCCCCAGCGCGCCCGATAGAAAAATTAGGGCCTTCGCCCATCCGGGGGACGTGCCCAACGGGGGAACTGAAAAATCATGGGATTTATCGACCGCGTAATAGGTCGAAAAACCAATCATCACAACTGAAAACAAAAGGCTTAAAGTTCGTGAGGGGATTTGGGTTCCAAAGTAAGCGGCGATAGCGGCCCCCAGAATACTAAAGACAATTAAAGAACGAAGGATATGACGATAAGATCTTAAAAAATGCCTATTTTTTATGCCATGATAACTGCTTAAGAAGAGAATAGCGGTTAGGGAAAAGAAAATAGCGTTCTTCATTTCAAATCCAAAAAAAAGGTTTAGAAGAGGAACAATAACAAAGCCACCACCAAGCCCTGTCAGGCTTCCCATGAGGCTACTGAGCACTCCCAGGAGGAATAGGCCCGCAAGAATAATCATGCCTTAAATCCAAGTGGGCTTAAAAATCTCTCAAGCTTCATTCCACGAGAACCTTTTAAGAGGAAAGCATCTCCCTTCTCAAAATTCTCAAGGATTTTTGCTTCGAGTTCCGCATAATCTTCTGAAGCATAAACATTTG
>CAZSZT010000304.1:0-3067 GCA_964611175.1 uncultured Bacteriovoracaceae bacterium | reverse complement strand
AGCCACAAGCCTGTAATAAGTGCGTTTCTTGGTACCGTATCGGTTAAGTCTTAATGCTACTGCCATCCTTATGTATTTGGCGAAATCCAACAAAAAAGTCTTGTAAAAAATCAAAAAAACGAAGGTCTTTTTAGGTATGAACCCCCATTATCTGCGCCCTTACAGCCTTCTGGTGGTAAAATCCATGCCCAAAGAGCCTCGCCCTACCTTTTAAATATACTAATAAAATGTCTGCTATTTTTTAAGTTTACTCAATGGGACTCGCAAGACTCATCCAAATAGCTTTGGCATCCCTTTCATCTTCCCACTACCGAACCGCTTCATCAGCTTTTGCATTTCGTAAAACTCACGAATAAATTGGTTGAGCTCCTCGACCTGAGTTCCACTTCCCATGGCGATTCGACGTCGACGGCCGCCGTTTAAAATATCGGGATCGGTGCGCTCCTGAAAGGTCATGGAATCAATCATCGCATTGACACGTTTTAATCTCTTCTCAATCATCTCGGGATTAACTTTAGAAGCCATCGCGCCCATTCCGGGAATCATTTTCATCAGCCCCCCCAGCGATCCCATCTTCGACATCATTTTCATTTGTTCTTGAAAATCCCGAAGCGTGAATTGGCCCTTCATCATTCGCTTGGCTTGATCGACTTTAACTTCCCCGCCTCCAGCATCCTGTGCCTTTTCAAGGAGGGTTTCGATGTCCCCCATTCCTAAAATTCTGGAAATCCAACGATTGGGATAAAAAGGCTCAAGAGCATCGATTTTTTCCCCCGTTCCGACGAATTGAATTGGAACTCCAAGTGCCGCACGAATCGAAAAGGCCACCCCGCCCCTTGTATCTCCATCCGTCTTGGTCAGCATCGCTCCCGTTAAACCCACTTGTTTGGCGAAACCTTCTGCCACCTGAAGTCCTTGCTGGCCACTCATGCTGTCAACAACGTACAGAACCGCATGGGGTTTAAGTTCATCGTGAAGAGACACAAGTTCTTTCATCAAGGTTTCATCAATCGAAAGACGTCCGGCGGTATCCACAATGACGAGATCAAGTCCGTAGGTCTGAGCGTACTTGATTGCTCCCTGCGCTCTTTCCAAAGGCTGCATTGAAGGTGACTGAAAATAATCGATTTTGGCATCGGCCGCCAAACGCTGAAGTTGTTCAATCGCCGCCGGTCGATAGACATCCACGCTGACTAATAAAGGTTTACGTTTTACTTTCTTCTTATAATAAACGGCCAGTTTAACAGACGAGGTTGTTTTTCCGGACCCTTGAAGTCCGGCCATCAAAAGGATCGCCGGTGGTTTTACCGCAAAATTCAAATCGCCCGGCTGCCCGAAGAGCTCTAACATTTCCTGAGAGAGGATCTTTAAAAACTGTTGATAAGGTGAAAGGTTCTCAAGAACCTCAGCGCCTAAAGCTTTTTGTTTCACTCTCTCTAAAAAATGTTGAACAACACCGTACTGGACGTCGGCTTCGAGTAAAGATTGACGAATCGATTGGAGGGCCTCTTCGATATGATCAGGCCGGATTTTGGCCTGACCTTTAAGTGCTTTAAGCGTTCGACCGAGTTGATTCTGAAAAACATCAAACACGATCGAACGCTAAAGAATGCAACGAAAGGATTCAAGCTTCTTTGCTAAAATTCTCCCTTAAGGGCGTCGACCGCACGAGCAAGATTGACACGGCCGAATCCGTAAGAATTATCCATTCCTTTATCTCCAAGATCGTCGGACGTTTGGGTCAGAATCTCGCGAATTTGATCAATGGTCGCTCCCGGATGTGCTTGAACAATGACCGCCACACATCCCGTGATATGAGGAGTCGCCATGGATGTCCCACTCATCTTTCCATATTGCCCACCGGGCATTGTCGAATAAATATTTACCCCTGGCGCGGAGATGTCGGGCTTTGTGTACTCCGTCCATTTTCCATCTTTTTTGGCTTTCACAGGCCCCCGAGAGGAGAAATAAGCAACTTCATCACGATCGTCGGTTGCGCCAACCGCGAAAGACTGAGGCAAACCCCCAGGACTTCCTAGGGTCGATTTCCCGGGGCCAGAATTTCCCGCTGCAAAGGATGGGAAGATATTGAGCTGCACCCACGTTAAAACGGCCGCTCCAAAGGGGTCGCGATCAATATCGTCTCCAAGTCCACCGCCCCAAGAATTATTAATGACCGCGGGCTTATCCGCCGTATCGGGATTGCCGTCCGGATCACTGATCCAATCCATTCCTCGAAGAATAGAACTTAAACTTCCACTTCCACCTGCCGTAAAAACTTTTCCGATCACAAAACGAACATCTGGCGCGACCCCGATCTGAGTTCCCCCTACGCCTGCTCCACCGACGGTTCCGGCAACATGAGTTCCGTGTCCGTTATCATCGTAAGCGTCTTTTTTGTCGGAAGTGAAATCTTTAAAGGCAAGGGTTCGACCGACCAGTTCCGGATGTTTGGCATCAATTCCGGTATCCAAAATTCCGACAATAACGCCCTTTCCGGTTAACTCAGAACGTTGAGCTCGGAGTTCGGGAACGCCGATTTTCTCAAGACCGTAAGTATATTCATCGCCTTCGGGTTGAGCGAGCTGCCGAGCATCGGGTTCCAATCTGATTTTTTGATCCAACAGAATATGAGTGACCTCCTCCCGCTCCGAAAGTTCAAAAATTGTCTCCGGGGTTGCGGTCGCCATGAAAGCATTCACGGTCCAAAAGAATTGATAACGAGAAAGAGGTTTTACTCCATCGAAGCGACGCTCACTCACCATTTCATTCACGAATGCTCTCATTTCATATTGCTGCTGAAGAGTTCTCGCTTTGATCATTCTTTCAGCATCCGCCGGTCGAATGCTTCCGAGGAGACTGTGGGGCAATAGAGGAATCTGCTTCATCACAACGACCACCGGAACCGGATTATCCGTTCGCTCCAAGATTTGATTCAGTAACGGTGAAATTTTATCTGTGGCGTTTGCCGATGTTGTAAGAATTAAAATACTGGAAACAAATATCGATACAATCGATACGACGATTTTCATGAAATTCCTCCCCCAGCTTTTGATTGTATTGATTT
>CAZSZT010000303.1:0-3074 GCA_964611175.1 uncultured Bacteriovoracaceae bacterium | reverse complement strand
ATCATCGGCTTCGCGGGTTGCGGAGGTGGGAAAAGCGAGCATTTTGTTTATTTTCCGAATGCTCCGGAGCCGCAGTACGAGGTGGATTCGACCTTTGTTTCAAAAGGTTTTGAGGCCACAAAGGGCGTTCCGATCGGATTGTTTGTTCGCCACCACAAAGACGGACACACGTTTTGCACCGCCTTTCTTATTGAAGGCGGAAAGGTCATGACCGCAGGACATTGTGTTGAGTCGGAGGGAGACAGCGGACCAGAAAATTCAGAATTTAAAAGAGCGTATGTTTTTTTTAATTCTTCGAACGCTGAGACCAAACGTTATCCGGTAAAAGATGTTCTTAGCTCCTATGTAAGTTCATTAACGAATACGAAAGAGGTTCATGTAGCGGACGAGTATGCCGATTGGGCCATTTTGGAAATTGATTGGCTCCCTCAAGAAGAATCTCAGTTTCACCATTTAGAAATTGAAACGGGAGCTCCAAGCTTTACAGATATCCAACGAGATATTTATGGAAATTTTTTTAAAATTGATCCGCCGTCGACTCTGAATACTCGAGTATCACTTTATCAGGTGAATGTCGTTCTTGAAACTCAGGCGATCTCGAATCATCTCCTCAAAACTTTTGACCCCGAACCTTTTGTGCAGCAGATCTCAGAAGACTTATCTTCTCGCTCCGATATCACAGAGAATGAAAAGGAGAATATCCTTTTGGAAGAAATCGAGAAAAGAAAGTCTGTTTATGTCCAGACTCAGTTTCTCGAAAAATTCTATTTGATTGAATCTCACGGTTATGCGCCGATACCTGGCAATTCAGGCGGGCCTGTTTTAAGAAATGGCAAAGTGATTGCGCTGACTCATACCCGAATTTCCCAGAGATCCGAAGACGATCGCGGCGGCTGTCTTCTTTTGGCACCAATCTTCCATTGGCTCAAGAGATCATCAAGCAACGCTCTGACGAATCTGAGTTTCTAGTCTTGAAACAGATTCCTTAAGCATGGGGTCCGAAGTTTGCAGTTTTCCAATCCTTCGAACCGCATGTAAAACGGTCGTATGATTCTTTCCGCCAAAGAGTGTTCCGATATCCGGTAATGAAAGATGGGAATATTTTCGACATAAGTACATGGCAAGTTGTCGAGGGAGCGCTAATTGGCGGCTCTTTTTTTCCGATCTTAGATCCGCCAAACTAATTTGAAATTGCCTCGCTACAATTTTCATAATTTCTTCTGGATCTTGGTGAAACTGTGTAAATTCCGAAGGATCTTCTTTTAAAACTTTCTTGGCTAAATCTAACGAGATCTCTGAGCCCGTAAGTGACGCAAAGGCACTGAGTTTTAAGAGGGCACCTTCGAGTTCTCGAATATTTGAACGGTAGATCTTTGCGAGGAAAAAGGCCACTTCCTGCGAAATATTGATTCCATCCATTTCAGCTTTTTTGAAAATAATCGCTACGCGTGTTTCCATTTCGGGGGCCTGAATATCGACAATTAAACCCATTTCAAAACGACTTCGAAGGCGATCCTCTAAACCTTCAATTTCTCGCGGCGGGCGATCGGATGAAAGAACGATCTGTTTATGGTGTTCGTAAAGGGTATTAAACGTATGAAAAAACTCTTCTTGAGTTCGCTCTTTTCCAGAAATGAATTGAATGTCGTCAATAATGAGAACATCGCAATTTTTCCGGTAGCGCTCGCGAAATTCTTCCATTCGCTCCACACGAATACTTTCAATCATATGGTTCGTGAATTTTTCAAAAGTTGTGTAATGGACACGATTCGCCGGAAATTTTTCTTGAATCTTAAGACCGATGGCGTTTAAAAGATGTGTTTTTCCGAGGCCCACATCTCCATAAATAAACAATGGGTTATAGTGTTTTCCCGGAGCTTCAGCGACGGTAAAACTTGCCGCATGGGCAAATTGATTACTTGCGCCGACCACAAACGTCTCAAATCCGTATTTCGAATTGAGAGTCGAATGTGCGGATAGAGAAGCCGTTGAAGGTTTTGGCACGACAGAAATGTTTTTGATCGAAAGTTCTTCAATCGGAGGCAGACTTCGTGTTCGATGCTCATTCGGCGCCATGGAGCTTCGGCTTTCCACCGAGAACTCCAATTTGTATTTTTGACCGGTGATCTCGTCAAATTTCTCTTGAATGGTATTGGAATAATGGTCATACACCCAATCACGATGGAATCGGTCAGGAGAGCCTAGAATGAGGGTCTCTCCGCGAGCCTCCAGGAGCCGAATGGTTAAGACAAAGGATTGAAAGTATTGGGGTCGAATGAGCTTCTCCAGACTTTGGAGGGTGAGTTCCCATGCTTCCCGCATTTCTGGTGGAATTAAGCGCTCACCTTCTTGATTTTCGTCTGACTCTGTCATATGACTTCCCACTGGGACTTGTTTTAAAACATTTTGGTTTTAAAACCTTTTGTAAATGGCCCCTTGTCAACAATGCTTCTAACCAAGAGATTAGATAATGGTTGATTGGGGCGGCAGGTCAAAGCTTTTTTGGAGATGATGTTTAATTTATGAAGCGCACGTTTCAACCCAGTAAAATTTCTCGTAGACGAACCCACGGATTTTTGACTCGAATGGCCAGCCCGGGTGGGCGAAACGTTCTCCGCAGGAGACGAGCAAAGGGTCGCGTTCGTATCGCTGTCAGTACGTACGAAAAGTAAGAATTTAGCTTTTTACGGAGACTTTATTGAAATTTCCAAGGTCGTCGCGTCTTGTCAGCGGAAAAGACTATTCTTCTGTCTTTAAATCTTCGCACCGCTCTGCGAGACGTATTCTTAATTTGAGCCCCTATACGATTTATCGGAAGCCGACTGAAAACAAGCCGAGGCTTGGAATGAGCATTCCAAGCCGGATTTTAAAAAGGTCTCACAATCGAAACCGTGTGAAGCGCTGCATTCGAGAGTTTTTTAGAAATCATCAGAAAAAACTTCACGATGATGTCATTATAAGACTCGTTGAAGTCCCCAAAGATTTCGATTACGCGACTCTCACGCGACCTCTTGAAAAATTTATAGAATCCGTGAAACCCGAGAAAAAGGCTGGACCATGACGCGCTGCGCCAC
>CAZSZT010000302.1:0-3077 GCA_964611175.1 uncultured Bacteriovoracaceae bacterium | reverse complement strand
CTTACCCCAAAGACAAAGCCGATGAGATTTTCTTCTGGATCGGGGATATTATAAGGGTTTTTAAATTTTCTCTTATTTGATTTTGCTTTTGGTTCAGGGTCAACATTGTTTTCATCAACATAAAGAGCCTCTTTCAATTCATTTGCCAGTGCTTCGAGCTCATCTCGGATAGGTAGGGGCAGCCTATTAATCTCATCCTTAGGTGCTGATAAAAGAGCCTGACAGATGACATGGTAATCGGTTAAATTATCCTTCCTAAATGCAACTGGAACTTCGGATAAACTTTTGACAATCCCGTTAAGATGAAGGTCCGCCGCGATGTTCTTAATTGCAAGAACAAAACCAATCAGGTCTTCTTCTGGATTGGGAATGTCACGGGGAATTGTCATTTTAATTCATCTTTCAGTTTCTCAACGGCTTCCTTTGTCCTGACGAAAATAATTTCCCAGATGCAAAAATTTCGGGACTCGGTGATTCCTTGAATTATTTTGTAAATGTCTTCTGCACGACTCTTCCAGTTTGTAGATCTAACTCACAGGCAAAGCCACATGCATCATACGCATACAACTTTTTTTCGTCTCGCCACATAGCAGTCCATAGGTGCTCAGGAATTGCCTTTTCAGGTAACTGGGGTGAAGTCCAAACAACATCCCCCTTTTTATCAATGGCATAAATCTCCGCCTTGTAAGTAGGCGTATATTTGAAGAGAACAATAAAAACATTATCGAATTCAAGGGCTGAGAGAATTTCATGCTCAAAAGTAAGCTCGATCGGATTTTGTGCTCGTGGATTTATAATAAATTTGCTTTTTTCAAAATGAAAATGATCTACAGGCTCAAAATACTTCTTCCAGTCCTCAGGATGATCCTCGGACCAGGGAGTTGGGACGAAGATGCTCTTGGTACAGTTCTCTGGGCGTAGGATAAGCGCTGGACTCTTGTCTCTAAATTGACCTGGGCCATCGTATGAAAAAACTTCGTTTGGCAAAATATTTTCAAGCTTTTTCAACGCCCTATACCTCATTCCGATTAAAAGTGGATCTCCGTCTTTCATAAGCTTCCTTTAAAGCGGTTCCGGTTTCGACCAATTAATATCCGGTATCTTTTCATAATCAACAATTTCGAACTGAATTCCCCCTCCCACACCGTATTCATTCGCCTCCGCTGGCCTAACACGCATCGGATGATGGGCGGTATCATAATTTTAGCCCTTCGAATCATTTCGCAAAAAATTCCGCTATTACTTTTCCAGTTCTTGGCTCCAGTTCATACACCCACCCTGTCGGATCGCCAGCATACATTATATTCATATTTCCCCCTCTCCAAATATCCATCCATGACCTGGCCGGGATCTTTTCATTGGGGGGTAATGATTTCCAAACAATCTTCCCGATTTTATCAATTCCATAAATTTCGGCTTTATAGGATGAAGTATGTTTTAACAACACTGTAAAAATGTCATCAAACTCAATTACAGAGAGGACATCGTGCTCAAAAACGAGTTCAATCGGATCTTTTGTTCCGGGATTAATGATAAATTTAGTCCCTTCGAAATGAAAATGATCGATGGGTTCAAAATACTTCTTCCACTCCTCAGGATGATCCTCGGGCCAGGGATTGTGTACGCTAATTTCATTTCCATTAGGTAGTGCCAACGAAAGCCCTGGTCGGCCATCAACAAGAATGACTGGACCCATATAACTCACGATCTCTCCAATCGAAAATTTCTGAATCGGAGAAATGATTCGATAGCGCATTCCCAAAAGCATCGGGCTCAAAGCTAATTTTACATCCATTATCCACTCCTATAAATCGAATGGCCCAGACCAATTAACGTCGGGTATCTTTTCATAATCAACAATCTCAAACTGAATCCCCCCTCCCACACCATATTCATTCGCCTCCGCTGGCCCAACCCGCATCGGATGATGCGCGGGAACGGTAACCTTCGAAAATTTTGATAAGTCATTAGTAGCTGGAATGGCGTATTTTTTTCTTAAAAGTTGGTGGTATTCAGTCTTTGTCATTCCTTTCGGGACTTCCGCCGGATTTTCGAGCATTACCCACTGGCGCTTCTGCCGAGCAGTTCCGCCATGCATTCTGTAATAATCCCGCGGTTCTGGAAAACTGAAGTGTACGACATCTCTCGTCGCTCTCCATGGATTTGTTCCTTTGTAATGCGGCAGTTGGTTAACAACGCTTCCTCTTTGTCTGCTAAGGATGACAGCCCGCGTTCCAAAAAGAGACCATTTCGAATTTTTGAGCCACTTCAGACCCGATCGGTAGAGTTGGCCGCTTCCTGCGAAAAGACCGAGGCCGGATAGGATTCGATCGAAGACATCGAGCTTTTCGCCTGTGAGAAAATCGTAACCGTAAGATGCTTCATAAAAATCGGAAATGTCATTTAGCCATGGGATAAAACCAATACCAATTCGTCCCGCAAGAATTGCTCCATCTTTGAAATCAAATCCCCGGGAGGCTGCGTATTCATCTATTTCATCTGGTAAATCAGGAATCTCCACTCCGCCCCCTCCTTCAGGCATACTTGCGGGAATATCCCCTCCGGGAGAGCCAACACCCAAATCCTTTCCAACGTCAGGAACTGCGGGAGAGATCGGCATAACACTCGCAGGTATCGATCCAACACCAAATCCGTGATCTAAAATATCGGGATCAATTTCGCCGTTTACATTTCGAAACCCCTTTCCGACGCCATCGTTTGGATCGCCGCCGTTCGTACTACCAGTTCCCTTGCCGGGCTTGCCGGAAGCGCTCTCCCCAAGACTTTTGAATGTGTTTCGAAAACCTTCGAAGGACCCCTCTTGTTCGCCCCCCAGTGACCCGACTTCGCCCTTACCGGACCCTATTTTAAAATCGCTCTCTAAACTCTCTTTTGGACACGGAAGACCCTTTGCAACGATATTGTTATTCTCATCAATAACCATGCAATCTTTAGGCGGTGCTAAGCATTCGCGTGCACCAATAAGATTGTGGTCTTGATCAAAAGCAGCACAGCCCAAAAAATGTAAATCGGTATAATCAATATTGCTTCCCCAATCATCCCTCGCGGCCTCCTCT
>CAZSZT010000301.1:0-3084 GCA_964611175.1 uncultured Bacteriovoracaceae bacterium | reverse complement strand
TGTTCTTCACGGCCTTCTTTCACCCATGGAAGGAGTATCTCCGGGCGATATTCGCCTCGCTCAGCTTTTTCAACGGGTATCCGAACACCCGCCGCGAGAACTCATTCTCGCTCTTAGCCCAACCGTCGAGGGCGACGCCACTTGTCACTATATTGTCAAGCAACTCGCTCCAAAAAATATCCTCCTGAGTCGTCTTGCTTCTGGTTTGGCTGTGGGTTCGGACTTGGAATTTGCCGATCAAATCACCTTAGGAAAAGCCTTTGAAGCACGAACCCGAGTCGTTTAGCATAAGGGTATGCGCGAAAGATCGAAGAATAAACCCAAGTCCATCTCCTGGTCCGAAAAAGCTGACGGACTTTTGCAGACATATCTAAAAAAGGCCAAATCAAAAAGGGGACGTATTTTCGTTCTGAGCACTTATGGCGATCTTATTCTGGACTCTGGAAAAAACTCAACCCTCGACTGGACCTCGATTGGAAGTATCTTAGCCTCGGTCCAGAACGCCGTGGACCAGCTCACCAAACTCATGGGAACAAAAAATTCCGTTTTCTGCTCCGGAGACGATAACCACGGCTTTTGGGTGGAATCTTTATTTGGAAAGTGGATACTGGTAGGGGTGAAAACGGCCCACAAACCCACCCTTCTTAAGGATCTTCAAAAACATTTAAAAGCCCACGCGCCAACGGTGAGTACTTGGAATCACCGGGAAGCCTTGGATGGAATGACGGACCAAGCCATCGATACGGCCCTGACTCATGAAATGGATAAATAATGTCGTTCATTAATTATTCCAATCGAGAAATCAATTGCAAAATCGTTTACTACGGGCCGGGCCTTTGTGGAAAAACCACGAATCTTCAGTTTGTTTATAAAAAGACGGCCCCAAAGGCTAAAGGCAAAATGATTTCCTTGGCAACGGAAACGGAACGAACTCTCTTTTTTGATTTTCTTCCGCTTGCGCTCGGAGAAATCCGGGGGTTTAAAACCCGATTCCATCTTTATACCGTACCGGGTCAGGTTTTTTACGATGCAAGTCGAAAACTTATTTTAAAAGGAGTTGATGGAGTTGTTTTTGTTGCCGACTCTCAAAAGGATCGAATCGATGCCAACCTTGAAAGTCTTGAAAACCTTAAGGTCAATTTGAAAGAGCAAGGCTATGAGCTTTCGGATCTTCCTTTTGTCATTCAATATAATAAAAGAGATCTCCCGAATATTTCTTCCGTGGAGGATATGCGAAAACTCCTCAACCCTACGGGAGTTCCGGAATTCGAGGCCGTCGCCATGAAAGGCGAAGGAGTTTTCGAAACCCTTAAAGCCGTTGCGAAACTTGTCTTGTTGGAACTGAAGAAAGATAAGAAGTAAGTTTTTCTTTTAGTGGACCCGAACTCGTTTTGAATAGAGGTCTTAAGGATTTCGCCAATCATCCAAATTCTGCTCTGCCGCCCAGATAAGGAAGCCTGGAAAACTCGATCGAAGATGTTCTTGCAATACTATTGTTTCCGGGGAGCTTTCTTCCAACTTAGTTCTCAAATGCTCCGCAACACCTTGTACCCCTCTTTGGGCGTAGGCTTCTAACAACTCCCCGGAAAAATGAACCTTCGGCATATCCATTTTCATTTCTTTTAGTTTTTGATAAAGTTTTATTTCTTCGGCCAAGGCATAAGCTTCGTCCAAAAGAATAACACGGCGAAAAGCGTCTCGAAGATCTTCGAGCGTTATTTCCTTATAAGATGGAAGTTGAAATTTAATGTCCCTTAACATCCCATTTGTTCGAACGGAATGTCGGAGTTCGTGAATTAAATCAAAGAGGCCGCCAGGAGTTCCTTGAGCCAATGTGATCCATTGAGAAAACCGTGTTTTACCATCAACAAGTTGGCCAAAATTTGAAAAATGAGCCTCTGATTTGCTTGAAATCGAAATATACTGAAGATGTCTTTCAGCTTGCAAGATGAGTTCATGCCACTCAGGAGAAAGGGCCTGGAGAACTCCTAAAAGGAGTGGCAAAGACTCCGCATCGACGATCCAGTGCTTTTGAAGAATTTCTTTTATTTCTTGCGGGCTCAACATCCGTTTGCGATTCAGTTGCTCCTGAATATCGAGATCGGAAAGAATGACAGGCGTACTTGTTATCCCCGCAGATGGTGCGGGTTCTTCGCGATTTGCTTTTTGAAGAAGGGAAATCAGCGAATCGCGACGAAAGACGCCATCACGCTGGGACCATGAAAACAGAGTTCCCCTTGGATCCATTTGAATCAAAGAGATGGGTGTTTGGTGGGCCATGGCCCTTGGATTGGCAGCACCCTCTAATCTCTTCAGGCTGCGATCATTAAGATCTAAAAGATAGCGCTCTCCTCGAGAGGTTCCAAGAAGTATAGACTCGCGAGTCGGCGAAAGACCTGCTGCCGTCATAAACTCAGCCGTTGCGTCCGCTTGAATGGAAAATCTGTTTTTGAGAGAAATACCCTCCGAATTTATTTTAAAAAATAAAAGGTTCGTTCCCGCCACGAGAACAAATTCTTCTCCATTTATAAAAAACAAGAACGGTCTAGACAAATCCAGAGAATGATCTTTAAGAGACAAAATAGACCGTGGATTGATTGCTTTAGAAGATTCTTTTGAGAGGTCAAAAAGATGGAGATTTTGATCTTCGGTCAAAACAGTCAAGTGTTCCAAAGCGGGAGAAGCGTCCATACTAATCACGCGGCCTTCTCCTCTTATTTCAATATCCGCCGCCTCTTTATGATTGTTGAGCGTATCACTCGTCCCAGCGTCACTTAACCAAGTTATTTGGGAACGTGTCCTTAACGTTCGATCGTTAGCGTCTGTCGGAAAAGGTTCTCTTTCACCGCCGTGAGCCAGGAAAATCTGTCCTTGAGGCCCAGGTAAGATAAAATCAAGTGAAGACTCGTCCTCAAATGATTTATCGCGAATATCCACACGAATCTCGGCCGCCACTTTCCTGGTTTTAGCATCCCAAACCGTCAGAATGTTATGGCGAAGGCCGTCATGGGACAAAAGAATAAATTCTCCATCTCTCGAAAATCGCAAATCGTTGACTAACCAACCCAGATCGCTGGGAGAATG
>CAZSZT010000300.1:0-3084 GCA_964611175.1 uncultured Bacteriovoracaceae bacterium | reverse complement strand
GAACAAAAACTTTTCCATCTTGGGAAGAAATCTCAAACGCCTTTTTAAGATCCAAAGAAAAAGAGGCCGACGACCAACGTTTCGTATCTCGAACTTTAAAAAAACTGGGCTGATCGGGACTTAAAAAATACCAGATATGCTTTGGCCCTTCGAGAGATTGAGGTAAACCTCCATAAATAATGAGCGGATCCCCCACCGGTTGCCCCCCAACCTCTCGGATAACAGTTAAATGGGGGTGATTCCTCAAGGCTAAAATGAGACTCAAAAAGCCTGGAGTTTCTTTGGGGGCCCAAACGGAAATTTTAGAACTCGCCTGATAGGGAATATGAACAATCGAGCGGCCAAGCCATGGATCCCCCGGAACAGGTGATTCGACAAACAGCCACGAACGTTCACGGGGAATGAGATCTAAGATTCCTTCAACTTTTCCAAGAAGCTCCATCTTTTGTTCTCGAATTAATGAAACCCGCCTTTCAATACTTGGACTAAATTGCAATCGCACTTTATCCGATTTAAGTTCCGATTGAATTTCGAGAGTCTCCGCTTTCAACTCCGGCGGATGAGGAAGAGGAATGACTTCCAGATCACTCGATTCTAAACTTTCTGCCGTTAAAGAATCGGGTATTGGAGAGATAAACGCTCGATAAATCGGTTTTCCTCCGAAAAGAGTTCCGGCCTTTTGAAGACAAGCTCCCAAAGCGGACGCTGCCGTGATTTCATTACTATACCCAATCCGATCTTTCACTAACGTATCCATCCACTCTTGAGGAGTGGCCGTGACGGAACCATTCTCCAATCTCATCACCTCACAAATACCGGAAACAAAAAAAATAGCTCCTTGAGAATGAGATGGAAGAGCGAGCAAGATTTCTCTTGCTTCCTCAAGTTGATGAACGATCAAACTTTTTCCACCCTCTGCGTCGGCCTGCATTCCTCGACCGGTGTCTAGCAAAAGGGCAAAGCCATTCTCAGCCGATGCCATTTTCATCTCTTTCGAATAGGGATTGGCAAAGATCAAAATGAGAAAAGACAAAAGAGCCATTCGATTTAAAAGTTTCAAAAGCTCCATAAGGCGAAGGCGTCTCTGAGTTGTTTCCAAGGCTTTTCGCAAAAGAAAAAATCCGCCAAAGACTTCTCTACGTAGGCGGCGTCGGTTCCAAAGCGCAATGGCGATGGGAATCGCCAAGGAAATCAAAGCCCATAAAAAAATACTGCCAACGAAACTCACAAAGACTCAAAAAAACTTAGTAATTGATTTTCCAGTTTTTCTCCGCCGGCCCTTACGGGCAAAAAAGAGCCCTGCTCCAAAGTTGCCTTGAGAAGAGCTTGTTGAAGCTCTTGAAAAACCACCTGATATCTCCTTTTAACCGATCGAGAATCCAACACCAATTTATCCGACGATTCCAAATCCTTAAACTCAACGACCCCTTCAAATGGAAAATCGATTTCTTTTGGGTCCAAAACTTGAACGAGGTGAAGAGAATGAACTCCATTTTTCCACCGCCGAAGCTGAGAAGTAAGCTGACGAGATTCCCAAAAAAAATCAGAGAGAACAATCAGACGATCTTCCTTTTGAAGATCGTCTGGAATGTGAAAAAAATCCTGAATCTCCGCGCTCCCGGAGATCAAATTTTGAAAAGCCTCCTCCAAAGAAGGCGTGCGATCTTCACCCAAAATCCATCGATCTCCCCATAATTTAGCCAAAAAAATGAGGCAAGCAGCCCAAAGGCGAGACCAGTCCGCCTTTCCACCGTACTTCATGGACGGCGATCCATCGATCCATACCCGCCAACTTGCCTTTTGTTCACGATGAAAGCGATTCACATAATAACGATCCGTGGCGGCATATTTTTTCCAATCGATCGTTCGAGCCTCTTCGCCTTCCGTATACGGGAGTGCGGAATGGAATTCGACCCCTCCCCCGGAAGCCTGCGACGAATGAAATCCTTCCAAGAAACGAGTCGCGATCACGTCAACCGCTTTTGAAAATTCGATGAGTTTAGATTCTGGTAAAGGAAGACCCGACAAGATGCGCGCCCCGTCCTAACTTTGCAAAATACGCGAAACGACCTGATCCGCACTTTGATCTCGCAAACGACGCAAAACGAGTCGATGTTTCAACACGAATGGCGCCACAGCAAGAATATCGTCATCTCGAACCGCGAATCGACCCGACAAAAGGGCTCTTGCCTTCGCCCCTAAAACGATTGCCTGGGAGGCTCGCGGTCCAGCTCCGTAACGGATGACCTCTGAAAACTCCTGAGAACCTGATGTTTCAGGACGCGTTCTCCGAACGAGCGCTACCGTCCATTCGATTAAACGCTCGTCCACGGGAACTCGACGCGTTAATTCTTGATATTTAAGTAAGTCCGAAGCACTCAAAACGCCTTCAAGTCTGGGAACTTGCATCGACGTTGTTCGCTTAACAATCTCCATTTCATCCGCCGCGCTTGGATAATGAACGGGTATCGAAAATAAAAATCGATCGAGCTGGGCCTCGGGTAAAGGATACGTTCCTTCGGATTCAATCGGATTCTGTGTTGCGAACACCACAAAAGGAGGCATGAGATCATACGTCTTTCCCGCATAACTGATCCGACCTTCTTGCATCGCTTGCAATAAGGCACTTTGAGTTTTCGGCGGAGTTCGATTGATTTCATCGGCCAACAATAACTGGCAAAAAAGAGGGCCCGGTCGAAACTCGAAACTTCGCTTTCCAGTGGCGCGATCTTCTTCAAGAATCTCCGAGCCGATAAGATCGCCCGGCATCATATCGGGAGTGAACTGAATGCGATTAAATTTTAAAGAAAGAAGATCGGCCAGGGTTGAAATGAGGAGCGTTTTGGCTAAACCTGGAACCCCGATAAAAAGCCCATGCCCCCGGCACAAAAGCGTCCAAAAGAGAACATCGATAATATCATCCATCCCAACAATGACGGTGTGGAGCTGTTCCCTCATTTTTTGAAATTGTTCCACGCTTTGTTTTCGAATTTCGAGATCCGATGACATAAGAAATATTCTTCAGGATCTTAGGGCTAAAGGCTATAGCTAAACGCGGGATTCATTTCTCGTAACGTCTTCATA
>CAZSZT010000299.1:0-3086 GCA_964611175.1 uncultured Bacteriovoracaceae bacterium | reverse complement strand
CTCGAAAATGCAAAAAACTTGTTTAAAAAATCTGGACATGGTCTTGATGAACTCATGGCTTCCGTTAACGTAGCCGGAATCCGTTATCATACCGACAATATTTCCCTTTCCATGGCCGAGTTCGCAAGAATCGAAAGGGAATGTATTAAGAATGAAATCCCCTATATCTTAGATATCTGCAATCGAAATTTAACTTTTCATCTGAGTTCTCAAGGCAAAAATGACGAAAGTCTGCAAAGAGTAAAACGAATCTTGGCGCGAAGGAATCTTATGGACCTTGGCCGATCGGACATCTTTAGTTTAAGCCAATGCGCTCGTATTCAAATAAAACAAAAGAATTATGCCGAAGCTTCTAAAGTCTTGAATGCCTTAGTAGAACCGAGCCGACTTGATATTGATCATTCTTATGGCTTTTTGCATTCTTCTCTTCTTAGAATTCTCGACGCCTATACCCGAAAAGAATACCAAAAGATTTCAGAAGTCATTCAAGAAGCCCCGGGATCCGTCCATCCGGATTATATAAAGGTGGATATAATCGGAACCATTCTTGAACAAAATTATCAAAACTTCTTTTTCTTCGATTTCAGGCACCAAATGGAACGTTTAAATTATAAAACGGACAAAAAAATTGATTTAGACTGCTTCGTTCCTTATCGAGTCTGCCTTGCCATCCACTCTTTCATTTACGGGAGAACTCGTATTGCTCAGATTGAACTTGAGAGGTACTTAGGTATCTGTCGAAAATCTCATTATTTTATCTGGGAATTTAGATGCCTTCTTTGGCTTGCGGTTATTGATCTCCATCTTCAGCAATTTCACCTTGCCCTTTCAGAACTTCAATCCGCCGAAGAATTGATTTCAAAATTTGATCCGACATGGGAAGTCGATTTCCACAAGGTCTTAATGTCCATTACCCACCTACAGTTAGGAGACCGAGAGGCCTTCGAAAAAAAAATTTTAACGATACCGGCGGAATCCCCATTCACCTACTTTCATTCTGTCTTACTGAAATTTTTTAATCATCCGCCTCCCATGAGTTCGAAAGATATTTCTCCCGAAACCAAAAGAGTTTTTGATTTTCTCATTTATAAAATAAGATTTGAATCGCTTGGACTTTATAAGCTAACAAGTCACAAAGAGGAATCTTTATGGTACGGGCATCAACTTCCAAAGCTTTCCGGAGAAATGACACGAGCGATAGTCATTAACGAAGTCAAAAATGAAATCGTTTATCGAGGCAAACGAATCCCAGTCGATTCCCATCCTTTGATTAAAAACCTTTTGAAATATCTTCTTCTTCAAATCGGAAAAATCTGCCCGAAAGAAGACCTCGTCACCTTTGTCTGGAAGGAGAGATATAATCCTCTCGTTCACGATTGTCGGATTTACACATGTATCATGCGTACAAAGAAACTCCTGGGGCCGACGTTTGCCTCCAAAGATTTGGTGGTTAAAGATGGGGGTTACGGAATTTCCTCAAATACTCAGTACTTTATTATTTCCGAGTACGACCCGACCGAGAAACTTAGTAAATATCAGGAATGGATTCTGGGATACTTACAAAAAAACAAGAGCATTAATCGACTTTTTATAGAGAAAGCCCTTAAAATTTCCAATTCAACGACCAAGCGAGAACTTCGAGATCTTATTCATCGGGGAAAAATTGAGGCCGTTGGGAACGGAAAAAGCACTTACTACCAACGACCTCAAAATTGTTCATAACCGATTAAAGCATTCGGCCCAATCATCACGATTGATAACGGCAAGACCGCAAGAATAGAGTGTCGGCGTTCCTCCCAAATTATCACAGTCGTTAACGGTGAGATCCACCGTGTCGGTAGTGCTTCCGGATTGCGTTAACGGTACTTGAATTAACTCGGGACTATCTCCGAAACAAAAAGGCCCGGGATTGGTCACTTCGACGTTACAACGAAAAACCGTTGGATTTCCTCCTAAGTTATCACAGAGAGAAACATACCCCTCCACTTCCCCAGTCTCATTCGCCTGCATTGACCCGTCGTCAACAACAATACACGGTTTAACGTCCCTTCCGCCGGATTCACAACTCACGGCCATGAGATCAGAACTCGAAATCCCCAAAAAGAGCGCCGTTAAAACCCAAAAATAATTCCATTGCTTCATACCCCCCCCTTATTTTTTAAATATTGATTTTAAATAAACACACCAAACAGGATTTTCACCTACACTCGATCTTTAAATAAAGTTTATTTAAATTATATCCTTCGATTTTTTGATAAAAAGAAAATTCGAAGTCTATTTTGTCTTAGAGATTACGGCGTAACGCCATGTGCGAAAGCAATTCGCTGACCCTTTGCGACATCGATGTCCCACAAATCGCGGAAATCGTGGTTTTACCGGGTTTTAATGGGTTTCGATACTGGCATCGGTTTTGCTTTTGTTTAAAGGCGTACGATGAGTGACGGGTACAGACTTTTATAGGGAGAATTCATGAGAACCGAAGCTAGCGTGATTGCTCGCAAATTGAGAAACTTCTACGAAATCAAAAATGAAACGGTCCAGGAGGAAGCTGGAATTTTAAAAAACGTCTTCCTTATTTCCCTCATGGGAATCGCCGTTTTTCTGACTCACATCAGTCTTTTTATTTTAAAAACGGTGAAGCGACTCGATGGATGACGCGGCATTTCAAGGAAATGCCGCGACAATCGAAGCGTATTGATTATTATTCCCTAGATATTCCCCGTTCGTCGCCACCCCAAAGAGAGGAATCTGGGGATACAGACTTCGAACCCTCTCAAAATCCGTCATTTGACGCTCTTTCTCCCGGTTTCGAGTCGCCGAACACAGCATCGCAATAAAAGACGGCTCAGGAATCTGGGTTTTCAATTCATCCATGACCCGATTCAAGGTTTCATCCGCATATTTGGCCTTCTTTTGCCCGAGATAATGGTCGTAACTAAAATCCAAGGCATTCGCCACGGCAACCATTCCCGTGGTCATTTCACTCCCTAGCAAGGGAATGATTCGGTACGGATCCCCCGCGACCCTTGGTATTTTGGAAGGGGTTTTTGCTTTTTCAACCACATAAAGATTACCCATATGTTTCC
>CAZSZT010000298.1:0-3093 GCA_964611175.1 uncultured Bacteriovoracaceae bacterium | reverse complement strand
TATTCAAGTTATAAGCTCTTAAAAGTTTGTCCTGATCCTCCGTTAAATTCGTAAAATCACCAACCAAATATTTTTCATAAACCCAGGGGCGATCTCTCAACGTGGCCATTTTTCCTTCCGGCAAGATATCGCAGCCAATAATCTTTCTCGCCCCGAGAGTTTGTAAAGCTTCTCCGGCCATCCCATTGCCAGCTCCCAGATCAAGAACCCTTAACGCCGAAGGAGAAACATTTTGCTCCTTTAAGACTTCGCCCAAACATCCCGCGACTTGATTGGGGGAGTTGCATCGTAATGTGCGATAAAAAATCGTCTCATAGAGACCCGGGATTTTATAGACCTCCCGATAGTCGTGAAATCGAATTTTATTCCACTTTCCATCCCACTGAACCTCACACCATTCCTCGTCTTGAGACAAATGAGCCCCTTTGGGAAAGCGTATGGGAAAAGGCCCCGTATGAATGACTTCTTCAAAATCTTCTGGCGGTGGGGCATCACTGAGCAAACTCATGATTTGAAACCTAACAATTGAGCTCCAATGCTACAAGCCTCGAATTCCCTCAATCTCTCAAAATCAAGTTCCGTAGCACTTATTGCTACACCTTGGAGCAATTGTGTTGACTCCCCCCGTCTTCCTTACTACATAACGCCCAATGGCTCCCCCAGAGATTCCGGCAAAAGCCCCGCTCCAGACTCCCAAGAAAGATCTGATCGATCATTTGCGAGAAGAGCTTCTTCGGCGCTGTGAAAAGCGCCGAAGCTACTCTCTTCGCGCCTTTGCAAAAGCTCTCAAGGTTCATCCGGCGACGCTTTCTCATATTCTCAATCGAAAAAGAAAATTAAGTCCGGCGATCCGATCTCATCTGATGAGTCAACTCGGCTTATCTCCAGAAGACGTGATGCGATTATCCTCCGGCACATCAACCCATGAATCCCTCGAAACGCAAACCTATACGGAATTGAATCTCGATACTTTCCGTACGATATCGGATTGGTACCACTTCGCGATCTTAGAACTCCTTCGCCTCAAACACTTCAAGCCGGATATCAAATGGGTCGCGCATACCTTGGGAATCTCTTTCGTCGAGGCCAAGGAAGCTGTCCGGAGGCTCGAACGATTAAAGATTTTGGAAATCACTGAAAATCGATGGGTCAATCGTTCGGGCGATCATACGAATCGTCAACCCGATAACTTTTCAGATATCGCGCTTCGTAAATTCCAAAAACAAATCTTGGAAAAAGCTCTCCTGGCTCTCGAAGATATTCCACTGGGTCAGCGGGATCAATCGTCCATGACTTTTGCCATGGACTCTCGAAAAATGAAAACGGCGATTAAGGAAATTCAGCAATTTAGACGACAGCTCTGTCAGCGTTTAGAAAATTCGGGTCCCTACGATCATGTTTATCACTTAAGTATTTCACTTTATCCGGTAACTCGCTTAGCGGACGCTCAATCTTTAAAGGAGTCTTCATGAAAAATATTTTTGGAGTCATCACTCATTCATTGCTTCTTGTCCTCGGCCTTCAAGTTTTGGGGGCCCAAGTTTTACTTGCAGGCCAAGAAGGCCGCGGGACTTGGGGAATTGTTTGCCAAAATACCGACAACTCGATTCTCAGCGTAAAACTTCTCGATTTCGAAGAAGGAAGAGTCATCGACAACCTTACGATTGAAACCTCGGATAAACCCTGGGAAGAACAGCTTTTGAAAACACGCCTAAGATTGGTCAAATCATCGAACGAATTTAAAGATTTTCGCAGTTACTATAACGAAATTAAAGCAAGAATGAGATATTTGAAATCCGAAGATTACAACTTCCCCCAACCCACTCCAAAAGATTTTAATTCTCTCATTCGCCTACAAGACAATTGCAAATTTGAAGCTCTTGCTTATTGGGATGAAAAAGAAAACTTGTTATTCATCAACGATGAACTGAAAGCCTTCCTTACCCAAACGGAGATCGCGGGGATGATCACCCACGAAGTTTATTATTGGATCGGCCGGGATCGGAAACGATTACCCAATTCCGATCTCGTTCGCAAACTTACGGCTTTAACTTATTGCAGTCTTTCTCTGCAGGAACTTCTCGATACGAAGTATTGGGATTATATCGAAAGCATTTTTTTTAAAAACGAAGACGCTGCGTCCTCGCAGGATGAAGAGGCGGGCTCTGAAAAGACTCACGAGGCGTATGCGATAAGAGTATGGATGAATCTTCATCGAATGATGGAGCTTAAAAAAGTTCCCAATAATAACGGAAACGATTGGAGTCTTCGTCTTTACGATGACTCCGAACGCTTGTTAATGGAACACAATCATAAAGGACATCGGCCACACAAAATGGAAGTTAAAGAGGGAACCCGCATCGTTGTCGAGCCGGATGCTCGTCAATTAGAGCTAAGGCTTATTGAAGAGGATATCCAAAACGATGACATCACATCGATCGCTACCATCCCGATATCTTCAGAGACCCCTTATTATTCGAAATTTTTATACCTCGGAACAAAATATCCAGATCGATCGCGAGGAGAGTCCTTTTCAAGTTATTATGTTGTTCAAAAAACCCTAACGTATTCTTTACAGACGAAGTCCTTCTCCATTCATCACAGCGGAATGGGTTCTCCTCTCCGCTGGAATCAAGTTTCCGAATTGGCGGCTTCTTGGAACGATATTATCCAAATGGGAGTTAAATGGACAAACTCCTATTCCTTTGCGGATTATCCAGATCTCCGAAAGGAACTTCTTAAGAATATCGAAGAATCCACCCTGACTACAAAATATGAACCGGTCTTCCTAGTAGAAATCTATCGGTTGCGCCTGAACGTAGAAGGAAATTAGGCTGAAACCGAAGACACCCGATATAAAATTGGGCCCGTTGTCGACGAATTCTAGCCTATAAGAATATTTTTTCGCCCCCAATCGATCATTGGTTGACTGAGCATAATGCAATGTGCCATACCGGGATCAGGGTTAATAGGGTTTATTTCCCATATTATTTATTTTTTTAAACGTTTTTTTAAACGGAGGAGTTTGAGATATGCACGATCGCCGTTATCTCAGTGGGGTTTTTAGCTTATTTATTTTATTTACCTTTGCAA
>CAZSZT010000297.1:0-3102 GCA_964611175.1 uncultured Bacteriovoracaceae bacterium | reverse complement strand
AGGGATTTGTCCTCTCGGCCTTCTTGGGTAATTTTAAGATTTCCACTTCCGGAAATCGGGACTTCGATTCGGCTTTTGGTAAGGTTCTTAAATAAAGGAACCACGTCAAAATTTCGAGCCGTCACCTTCACCCCTGTCTCTCGACTTCGCCTATTTTGTTGGCCATTTGCCCGAACTTCAACACTCCTGCCGAAGATATCCGCCTTTAAATCCAACGAATCTCGAAGGGCTTCGAACTCCACGATTGAATCCGCCTGGTTGACGCCCGACAAACTCGCTTCATTGAGTTCGAGGCGCGCCGTTAACGAACTAAGCTCTCGAATATACGTCATATCGAATTGCGCAAAACCTTGGATTGGAAATTCATAACCCAATGCATACAACCAATCATTGATTCTTAGTTTGCGTCCCTCCAACAAAAAATTCTTTAGCCCCGAATGATCCAAAATAAATTCGCCATGAATGGGCTCCGTGTTTTTCGACGACCAAATTTTAGCCCGATTGAAGCTGAACTTTCCTTGCGCCATACTCCAGTCGGTGACGGCGGAACGACCCCGTGTCGTATCTTCTTTAAATCGCCAATCTTGAATACTCATTTCTCCGGATCCGGTTGGCGATTGCAGCGGCCCTCGAAGACTTCCCCGTAAGGATACAAGCCCATCCAGAAATAAAACATCGTCGCGCTCTAAGTCGAAAAATTTTAAGCCCGCCATGAGCCCTATGTCTTTTGTAACGAATTGAAAGTTCGAAAAACGATCGTCGCCATGAGCATTAATGTAAATCCCACCCATAAGATTCAATTGATCGGCCCGAAGCGGCTGCCCAGAAAGAATCCGATCTTGCAAAATAAGATGCCCTCTTAAATGATCGAGTTTTTGATCTCCGTAGGTTAACGATCTTAAGTTTTGCTCAACGTCTAAAACAAGGTCCGACCACGGCCCAAAGAGCTTGCCCTTCATTTGCCCGTCAGGAGCTATCCCATAAGAAAAAAGATTTCCAAATTGAATTCCTGAAAAGGATGCGTTCCATTGAAGATCAAAATCATCGGCGCTCCACTTTCCGCCTCCCTCCCATTGGCTTTCGCTTGCCTGAAGATTCGCTTTATAGACTCCGTTTTGAATGCCATCGAGACTGGTTTCCGCGTTTATTTTCAGTTCTGGAACACTCAAAATTTCTGTTTTGCTCTCCGTCGTAACAATTCGATAATTTTGGATGACTAAATTTAAACGTCCTATTCCTTTGACTTGAGGAAATACTTGCCCCGTATAGTGGATCGTCGCCGACGTATCCCCCTCCCAACGCTTCATATCTTCGGAGGCCATTCCGATATAGGATCCAAAAGAGGCATGAGAAATCTCGATGTCGAGTTCAGCGTTCTCCCCAGCTTTTAGAGGAAATCGTCCTTTAATGCTTCCCCGCTCTTTACCGCTTTCCCATTCGAATTTTTCCAAATCAAGAAATGGGAATTTTAACTTCCACTCCGCGCTCGCTGTATTCACTTCCTTTCCGCGAAACAAGAAGTTACTCATGGAGCTTTTTCCTTCGCCTTCCATTTTTTCCCACGGACCTCTGGCAGCAAACTCATGTTGAATAAATCCATGCCCTGGGAATTCCCCACTTAGAAATTCCGAAACATCGGCTGCGATCTTCCCTCTCAGATCAAGAATCGGATTATCCCATCTTTTAATTTCACCACTTAAGGATAAATAGCTTTGTTCATGAGAAAGCCGAATGGTTTTAAAACGAACCAAATGATCTCGGTAAGACGCGCGATCGACCACGAGCTCCCCCCGATAAGGTCCCCAATTTCCAATTTTTAAATCTGCGACATTGAGCTTTCCATCCAAAATGACTCGATCAGAATCGAATTTCACCTCTGACTCCAAAAGATCAAAACGACCTTCGATTGGATACCGGCCCAGATTTCCCGCTGGCAAATGAACATCGACTCCCACATTTCGAAATCGAATCGATTGGATAGAAGTTCTAAAAGTAGAAGGGATGAGGCTCTCTTTGGGTTTTAAACGATTCATCCAATTCTCAAGGGGCTGTACGGAATGAAGACCTTCATGAAGGCCCTCAATTTCGGCGTATGACAAATGAAGTGTTTTGAAAAACAATAGCGGCAACGACACAAAAACGGAAATACCCGCTGAAATTCGATCAATTCGTATTTTGTCTTTACCGTCGATCGGCTCGAATGTGACTCCGTGGAAGTCAATATGAGGTTCTAAACTAAAGATCGACACCTTGGCTGATTCAAAAAGGATCTTCATTCCAAGTTCATCGCGAGCCGCCTGAAGGACTCTTTCCTGAAGGGCATTTTGAAACGTTTCCGTTCGAACAAAGATCGTTAATGCAAGCAAGGCCAAAACAAGGGTTATGAGCACGGTTCCGATAGAAATCCCCGTAATCCAGGAGACTATTTTGGCAATCCGGCGTCTAATTCGGCCTTTTATTTTTTCTGGGGAATAGTCCACACTTAACCTTATCAAAGTAATAAACGTCTGTATTCACTAAACGAGTGTTAGAAAGGCTCTCATCCGACCATGGAAATAAGCGTAATCATCCCGGCCTATAACGAAGAAGATGTGATCGATGAATGTCTTCAAAGTTTGGTGGATCAAAACTATTCTCGCTTCCAATGCATTGTCGTCGATGACCGATCGACAGACTCAACCCCAGAAAGAATTAAAGCGTATTGTCATCGATATCCCGAACGTTTTCAGATTCGCGATTACGGAAAGATTGGGCCGGGTCGAGCTCGCAATCTCGCGGCCAAGGAATCGCGGGGGGAAATTCTTGCCTTTATGGACGCGGATTGCATTGCCAGTCCTCAATGGCTTACGGAACTCGTTAAGGGCTTCACGTCCGAACGCATTGGCTCAACCGGAGGGCCCCATCTTGCGCCGCGTCAATCGTCACCGTTTCAGTTGGAGGTTGAAAAATTCTTAAAATCCACAGGCCGAGTGGGCGCGATCGATTTTTATAAAGCCCCCAGGAACGAAGGGGGGAGTGAAATCAAAGAAACGATTCATAATCCCCTCTGTAATGTCGCCTATAGGCGCGACGTCTTTGCAAGGTTAAACGGCTTTCGAGAAG
>CAZSZT010000296.1:0-3110 GCA_964611175.1 uncultured Bacteriovoracaceae bacterium | reverse complement strand
AAAGATAAAAGATTAAAGATTCGCTCTCGAAAATGTCGATCCAAAAGGGTTGGCATTTGTTCCGCTTTAAGAAGGCCCTTTCCCACCAACCACTCTCCAAAAGGCAATCGAGTCTTGGCTTGATCGTGTTCCTGAAGTTGAAGCTTCACGGCTTGCTGCGTCAAAATATTCGACCGAACCAAAAAGTGGGCAAAAGCTTCCTGCGGCCAGTTCGATTTGGCCGCTAGGGGTTGCCCCGACTTAAATAAAATCTGCTTTTTATATTTCTCCCATTGAAGAGTTAAAAGCCCGCTAGCTTTTTCTTGATGGATTCTGACATACGACCATAGGAGTCCTTCACCATCTGGCTTTAGGGCTAAATCAAACCGAAGATCAGCCATGCCGATCACTTTACACTGGGACTTTACACATGAATAGTTTTCAAGTTTGATCAACCTATTATGGCCGATGTCAACGAAGTCACCGATCAATCTTTTAAAACAGAAGTCTTGGATGCGTCCGTACCCGTCTTGGTGGATTTTTGGGCACCCTGGTGTGCGCCTTGTCGCGCCATTGCCCCAGTTGTCGAAGAAATATCGAAGGAATTTTCAGGAAAAGTGAAGGTCCTGAAAATGAATGTCGATAATAATATGGAAACTCCGGGAAAACTTGGAATTCGAAGTATTCCAACTTTGAAGGTTTTTGTAAAAGGAGCCGAAGCTGGTCAAATGGTTGGGTCTGCGTCCAAAGACCAAATTAAAGCCTTTTTATCCCAACATTGTTAGATTTCGTTCCACGCAAATTGTATAGGTTTTGAAGACGTCGATACTTTTTGCAGGCGTTCAATCGTCTTTAAATCAATCTTATCGCCCCTTTAAAGCCGTGCTGCTATGCTGAGAGAAAAATGAGAAGAAAAAAATTCTTTTAAAGTGCGCCTAACGACAAAGAGGGGGCTATTGTTGATTAATCGTTTCAGAAGATCGACTCATTCAATCTGCGGTTACAATGTTGTGGAACTCAGTATTGGACTGGCCATTACCGCTGGAATTGTTCTGATCGCGGCTCTTGCCGCAAGGGGTTTTCGGGCTGCGAGCGAACTGGAACAGGCAAAACTCGATTTAATTCAAGAGCATCAATATGTGGAGAAAATTCTTCGAGACGATCTGAATGCCGCCCTTCTGATAAACGGTGGGACACGGCGATCGACAATCTCTCTTCGCAACCAAAATTTTAACTTGGTGGGTATTCAGCGGGGAACCAATGCACCCCGAAATGGAAATGAAAACGATTCCATGATGATTTTTAGAACCCTGTATCCGGGTTTTTCCATGTACGCAACCGCGAAACCCCTCATGTTGATCAGTTGTATTAACAACGTCTGCCCCGCCACTTTTACGTTAACGAAGGATCCGAACGATGATCCTCGGGTTTTTGATTATCTTAAATCCACGGCTCAAAAATACGAATATTTTGCGTTAACGGGAACCGTTGTTTCGAATGTTTTCCACAGTACCGTTTTGGGCGTTCAATTGACGAATACCTTTGAAGTGACTGGAAAATATACGGAAGGTGTGTTCGACGCCAACGAAGAACTTAAATTCGGAGATCTTAAGGCGCGCTATCAAAGCATCATACGAGTGGAATATGTGATCGATGGAACCAAGCTCCTTCGAAATGTTTATGACTCCGATCCGACCACGCCTCGGCTTTCGCAAGTCGTTTCCAATCGTATCCGAAAATTCCAAGTCAACTACGCCTTTTTTGACCGAGAAAGGATGGGACAAAAAGTCATTCCAGAGGCTCCCATCTCGCATATTTTCGATAGTGATTATCAATCGATCTGTGCGGGACAATTTGAAGGTATGGGCCAGCTCTGCGTGACCTGGAATGATATCCTCCATCTGAATTTAGCGATCGAATATGAAAATACTGGCTTGACCCTTAAACAGACGGCCAATTCGGAACTCGTCTCTGGGTTTAGCGTCTCGAGCGACAATTATTTGGTATACACGAAAGAGAATCTTCGAATTGAACCCGCCAGTTATCGAGCCGTCGCCAATGCCGATACGGTCGTCGATGACGAATGCCCTTTGTCGGACCCCCAAAACACGCGTTGCTCTCAAAACTGCTCTCATGTTTTTACGAGCAACGACCGAAATTCTCCCAATTGGTCTGGCTACGGAGATCCTAACGGGCCCTATTGCCAATGCTACAAAGATTCCAACGGTTATAATTACGATCTCGAAGCCAATCCGAATCCTCTGAATTGGGCCAACGAAAGTGAGAGAGCTCAAATCATGGCATGCCGCCAAGTAGCCGGATGTAATTATGCACGGCCTCAGGACGATCCCGAGGCTTTTTTGGCTTGTCGATGTGTTCAACCGAAAAACCAAGCCATTTACCCAGATGGAAGTGGATTATGGGAAGTGATTCCCAATCTCTTAAACGGTGTTAATCCGATTATCTCGGGTGCCGGCGATTCCAATATTTTGTGCAGCAATTGGGATAAATATAGCGCCCAAGGTTACGATTGCTTTTCGCAAGCGCGAAGACTTGATCCTTCGATCCCCGCTTCTCCGAATTTCTTTGAACAAACCTGTGGATGCCGAACTCGCGAAGTTTATACGGATCAAATCGACGGAAGCGGCGGAGAAGAAATTGCCAATACCCTTTCGGGAGAAACCATGCGTTGGGATCTCGTCTGTAATTTAGCTCATTTTAACAGCGGCGGAGCACAAGCTTGCCCCGACACCTTAGATGGGGCGAACTATAAAACTTTTGATCCGGAAAATCCCGATCGTTACGGTCTTACCGAACAACAAAAGCTGGTTTGCGCATGTTTACGTGCGCACCGATCAGGATCCAATGCCGATCTTGCAAGATCCGATGATTTTCGAAATCCAGCCGTGTCCTGCGGAAACGAAGCTCAAGGCTGGCCGAATGCTTGTGTATCCAAAACATTTAATGGGCAATCCTGCGGAGCTTTGATTTGCCGAGAAATGCCTGGAAATAATTTATCCTGTTGCACCGATCCGACGATCGCCGTGTCGAACGAGAGTTTCATAACGGCTGGAGGGTCGGATGGTTTGAATGGCGATCCCTATTCCACGATGTCCTGGAAAAACTATTGC
>CAZSZT010000295.1:0-3120 GCA_964611175.1 uncultured Bacteriovoracaceae bacterium | reverse complement strand
CGCTCATGGTGATTGATGGATCGTCCTGTAAATAGATCATGAAGAACAACGCGTTTGGGTTTAAGCAGTTCGATTTGTTCCTTTGCAGCGGCCATCACGATGGGATCCGTCTCACCCACATGGATGTCTCCTAAAACCATCGCTTCCGGTCGAATCGTTTCAACACCCTCGGTGGACCAAAATCGATTGATCATCATAAAGCCGCGCTTCTCTGGAATATATTCCAAATGAATGGCGCGATAATCTCCCCGACTGCCCTCCACCCTTTCAAGAAGGACAGCACCCATCATATGATTTCCCCGTGCAAGTTTATCCGTTCTTCCTTGAACATAGACCGGGCCTTCATAGTCGGGATCGGTGATTCCACCTGTTGTTAAATCTTTATGGAGTCCCTCGGAAGCATTAATTTGGCTAAGCCGAGCCACGGGTTTAACCTCCATTTGAGGATTTCCGACAATCTGTGTTTGTCCCCGCATTCCAAGATTTTCTAAACCCATCGTCGGGTTAATTTGCTTCGCGATAATTTTAATATCGCTTAACGCCATAAACGGACTTAACTCAAACTCGTCGATCAAAATATGAATTCTGGGATTTTCAGTCAAAACGGGATCGAGACCAAATGTTTGCATATTTGCGGGGCGCACACCAATTTCTGCATCCACCTCATCGGCAAACTGGAGTAATACATTTAGAAAATCCTGATTCACAGGGGCACCGACGACAGCGGTTGTCACAACAAGGCGAGATTTTTGTTCAATTTTTCTTCGAAACTGCTCGGACTTTTCTGCATTAAAAACATCGGTATCAATCACCTCTTTAAAGTGTTTGGGATAAGCGGTCATGGCATAGTATTTAAGAGACTGGTGATCAAGAAAGATTCGTCCTTCACCAATCGAAGACCGAATGATTTCCTCGCCCCGACCTCGCTCGATCTCGGCAGCAATCTCTTGCTCCGTTGGGAGCCTGAAAACCTTCTTCGCGGCCGTCGCATAGGCATAAGCAATTCTGTCCCGGGCATCCTTGTAAGTCTCGGGTTTATAGTTTTCTATCTGGTCTCCAATCGACACTTGCATATCGTAGAGCCTCTTCAGATCTTGCTCGGAGATCTGGAGAATCTCAGCAAGCTCCTTCGAACTAGGAACACGATAAGAAAACTTTAAAAACCTCACGGCCTCATCCAACATTTTCTTTTGGAGACTTTCAAAAACCGTTGGATGATTCTCTCTAGCGGCCTTTAAAAGGGATGAAACAGAATTTATTCCCCGGATTTTCGATACCGAGACGTCAAGTTGATGGGCAAGCTCTTGCGGACTTGGAATAGAATGATTGGCTTTGATCCAATCAACAAAACCCTTGATATAATCATGGTCAGGAGTTTGTTCGGCGGCCTTCTTACCAAGAGCTGAAACGGCCTTTTCACATTTCCCCGCCGCTTCGCTGCTTTCCGCAGCTATTCCCAGGAACAAAACAAAAAATAAGGCTACCCCTAGACCCCGAACTAACTTTGTATGCACTCTCTAATCCCCTCCATGAAATTTCCCTTAAAGAAACTTCATCTGATTCTTGCGCGAGGTGTCAATAGTTCTTAGACGCAAAGCGAAAAAATTTAGGATGATTAAGAATGTGTAAATAATTACCGATTAAAAGTAATATTTGACGCCAACATCGCCAAACATTCCGCTCGTAAAGCTGATTTGGGTTTTGTCGACCATATCAAAGACGACCCCAGCTCCCGTTTGAAGAGCGAAATTGTTTTGGTCAAAGGGTAGAATTTCAAAACCCAAATACGGGCTTTGAACGGTAATTCCCTTCTTCTGAGCACTTCCTAATTTGGTCAAAAAAGCTACTTGAGTAAATAAATTAAGATGCTTCCAAATCGTTGCATCCCGACTAATCAGCCGTTGAAAATCATAACGAATAAAAGGCCCCACGGCGGCCGTTTTGAAATTACGTTGAAATCCAAAATAAGCACCCGCTTGAAGATCCTTGGCCACGCCATAGGTTACTTGAAGCCCGTTGAGTTGAGTCAAAGTCACAGCGTTCGTAGTCTTATCTTTTACTCCAATCGTCGACTGAGCGTAGCCCGCTCCAACTTTGTAAGTAAGATCTCGCGCTTGAACAGATTGAATAAAAATAAAACCAAACCCCAGAGTCAAAAGAAGTACGATTGCTTTCATGAAACGAAGATTACGCGTTTTTTAATGCAGAAATCAACTTTTCATGTAAGCCATCAAAAGCTCCATTAGAAAGCAAACAAAAAACGCTTGGTTGATTTTTGGAAATCTCAAGACAACGCTCAATAATCTCTTCATTTCGAACCGGAGCAAAAATAGTTTTTCCTCTCTTTCGATGAGCTTCAACCACTTGACATAAGTCTAAGCGTTCCGCCTCTGGAATACTTTCAGGTTTAAAAAGCGGAGCGATCATTGCCATATCCGCATCCTCAAAAGCTCTTTCGAAATCTTTTTGAAGAATATTCCTTCTCGACGTATTCGATCGGGGCTCGAAAATGATAACAACCTTATGTGCCGGATATTTAGCCTTCAACCCCTTGCTGACCATTCGAATGGCCGTCGGGTGATGAGCGAAATCATCTAAAACATAATGCTGCCCTATTTTTGCTCGAACTTCTTGGCGACGCTTGATTCCCTGAAAGGCTCTTAGATCGCGAGCGATTTGATCTTCCAGAATACCGCAAGCTCGCGCCCCTAGAATGGCCGCTGTAAAATTCTGGGCATTGAACTCTCCTGTCATTGAGTTCGAATATTTTTCTCCGTCTAATTTAAAGCATAGGCCTTCTGAAGTTTGTGAAAAATCCTCAATCCGATGGTCGGCCTCGGGATGAAAGCCAAAACTCTCCACTCTGTTTTGTAATTTTTCAGTGGCGACCATGACGTGCACCGACTCCCAATCCCGGCAGTAATAGAGAATGCCGTTGGTTGGAATCAAGTGAATGAATTTTCTAAACATTCCAAACATCTTTTCCGGCTCTGGAAAAATATCTGCGTGATCCCATTCCATCGACATGAACAAACTGACTCGGGGTCTATAATGAAAAAACTTTGATTCCTTATCGAAAAAGGCTGTATCGTATTCGTCTCCTTCGATGACAAAATGCTC
>CAZSZT010000294.1:0-3127 GCA_964611175.1 uncultured Bacteriovoracaceae bacterium | reverse complement strand
ATGAACAATCGCTCCATTAGTCCGCTCGAATTGGAAGTTCAGGCCGAAGTCGATAAATTTGGGCTTTCCCTAGAATGGCTCTCTCAGAGAAACGAAGATCATCTGCGAGAAAAAATTTTTGCGGCGCTATTCGACGAATTTCAACTGGCGCCCTGGGTCAAGAGCGAAGATTGCCAACGTTATCAAGATGCTCATCAGATCGCCCGAAACTTTTGCAGACGAATCTTGGATCAAAATCTTCCGTCTTTGGAAAGACAATCAGCCTTTCAAAGCTTTTATCGTTTACCGAAAGACCAAAAACTCTCACCGAAATACTGACGCCCGCTTGTCAAAAACCCGTCGTTTGAAAATTCTGACGCGAGGCTCGTGTTCGTTAGCGGCGAATCACCTTGGCCGGAGTTTTGCAGCTTAGACTTCCCTATGAAGGAAGATCTGTTTGATACGATTGAACGCCCGGAAGCTAAAGACGAGGAAGTACTCGGTGGTAATAACTTTTTAATTAGCGCCATTTATGTACTGCGCCGCCAAAAGAAAGATCTTCAAGCGGAGCTTCATCGTCTCAAAGAGAGAATCGAAGTCCTTGAAAGTCAAAACGCGGCATTTCTTAACCTTAGCGCCGACAGACTTTTAAAAAGGCGGGGATAACAGGATCTCGTTTGAGGCGTTCGGGATGCCATTGAACACCCCAAACAAAATTTTCGCCCATCATTCGAAAGCACTCCGTAAGCTCATCTTCCGAATGACCTTCAGCCGAGAGGTCTCTGCCTAAGCGATCGACCCCTTGATGATGCGTTGAATTAACAACAAGAGAAGCCTCTCCAAACAATTCAAGGGCGAGAGAACCTTCCTTAAATATCACTTGATGGACAGGAAGCTCTTTGGATCCTTTTTTTTCATGAATAATAGGCGAGGGACGATCTTGCTGAAGATCCTGATACAATGTCCCTCCAAAGAACACATTGAGAAGTTGAAATCCCCAACAAATTCCAAGAAGAGGTTTATTCAATTTAAGAGCAGCTTCCACTAAGTGGAACTCGAACTCACTTCGTTCAGCAATAACGCATACATTTTCATATTTCTTTTTCTGTCCATAAAGTTGCGGATCCAGATCACCAACGCCCCCCGGAATCAGAACTCCATCTAGGTTTTTTAAAACCTCTTCAAGATTCGACGTATCGTAAAATAAAGGAATGACCTCCGCATTTTGAGAACGGATCGCAGCTCTCACGTCGGGCTTAAAAACATAACCTCTCTCCGGACAATAATCGAATGAAACACCAATTTTAATTTTTGATTTTGAGCGCTTCAAGAATCTCGAGGCCTTTCTTTTCCATTTCCAAAATTTTCGATTTCCATTCCTTCCATGGGCGCATGGGGACCTGTGTTTTGTAGGTATTCAATGACCGGTGAAGTCTTCTGTCCAGTCGCTCTTCTTCCGTAAAATTCAAAGATTTATTTTCCAGATGACGAATCGTTTCTTCAATCGCAGCCGCCGCCTCATCCAGGCTTCCACAAACCAGTAAATAGTCATAATGAAGATCAAAGGCCTTAAGCCAAGGCTTTTCATCCTTTACCGCTCCCATGCTCAACAGATCATCCGTTATCCAAAGAAGTGAATCGGGAAGAACCTCTCGACATTCCGTTAAAAACTCCTTATCCAGAGAAAAAATCCGGTCGGAGGATTCTTCATACGCCAAATGGGCTGTCATCACGGCGGAAGCATGAGAGCTAAGCTCCTTAAAAACTTGAAAGTCGGATTTCCATAGATCTTCCTTTGTTTTGAATAATACCGCGACTTCTTCATGCGAATCCCTTTGGCTTGGGCCATGCCCTGGAAGATGTTTAAGAGTCGTTTTTACTCCAGCCGTTTCAAAAGCATCGCAAAAAAGACCGGCCCATTTTACGACTTCCGAGGCCTTTGTTCCAAAACTTCGATCGCCAACGACGTGATGAGATTCGGGATATCGAAGATCACAAACAGGGGCGAAATTCAAAATAATTCCCGCCAATTTCATTTGCTCAGCGGCCAACTCATATAGCTTTTTAATAGATTTCAAATCTCCCGTTTCTTCGTAAGATTCGGTGATCCGCTGAGCCGATGGTAAATGAATAAACGGAGCGCGAAGCCTGCGGACGCGTCCACCTTCTTGATCGGCCGCGATAAATGAAACAAAGCGAAGAGCCTTAGCATTGAATTCATAGACTCTTTCCAAAGCTTGTTCAGGATCCTTCCAAATATTGTGAGGAGAATCGTAAGGAGAATTAAATAAAGCCAAACCGGCGATCTGGAATTCTTTCAAGAAAGATTCGAGTTCTCTGGAAAATTCGAAGTCCTTTATTCCAACAATAAAGGCCCCCGCTATTTTTTTATATTTCGCGATCACGAGCACTCCATGGTGCTATTTTATGTAGAAGTAATAGGCCTGGAACTGCAAAAATCGTACAAATGATAAAATATTCGGTCCATCCAAAAGTTTTAGCGAGCCATCCGGTTCCAGCTGCCGCAAAACTTCTGGGCACACCGATAAGACTCGATAGTAACGCATACTGTGTAGCCGTGAATTTTTTATTGGTGATCGAAGCCATATAGGCCACATACGCCGACGTCGCCATCCCACTGGCCAGTTGTTCAAAGGTCATCACTGTTGCCAACCCTGGAATGCTCGGCCCGATTTTTGAAAGAATTGAAAATCCAAAATTCGTTAGCGCTTGAAAGACACCAAAGACCCACAAAGAGCGGGGAATTCCCCATTTCACAATTAAAATACCGCCGGTAAGCCCCCCCGCTAGGGAAGCCCAAAAAGCGACAATCTTCGCAACAGCCCCGATTTGAGTAAGAGTAAAACCTAATTGAATTAAAAAGGGATTCGTCATTTCACTGACGAACTGATCGCCAATTTTATAAAGAAGAATAAAAGCTAAAATCGTAAGAGCGCCTTTTCGAGAAAAATACTCCTTGAAAGGTTCGAGTATCGCCTCTCTAAAGGTTTTAGGAGGTGCAACATCCACTTGAGGTTCGGGAGAAAAGAGAGTCGTAAAAACCCCGACTAAAAGAGTAGCCGCTATCACTCCATACTCGTGCGGCCAAGGAAATTGTTCCGCCAACGATTGTGCAAAAGCTACTGAT